>JAFTMY010000063.1 GCA_017452165.1 Clostridia bacterium
AAGTTTCAAGAGATTAAATGTTGAAACCATATTATTTTCATAGTATTTAAGTGGCTCTCTAACCGACTCTCCTACTGCTTTATAACCTGCAAAATGAATAACGGCAAAAATATCACTATTTTCAATAAATATCTTTTCAAGTTTATTCTCATCACAAACATCTACATTATAAAACTTAACTTTTTTGCCTGTAATTTTTTCTATTTTATAAGTTACATTTTCCTTTGAATTGCTTAAATTATCAGCAATTACAACATCATAACCATAATTTAAAAATTCAACTGCTGTATGAGAGCCGATATAACCAAGCCCTCCAGTAAATAATATTTTCATAATTCCTCCCACCTGCAATTTATCTTATGATAATAAAAGAAAATTGCAAAAGAAAATTTATTATTTAAAAAAATATTATGTAATGACCACAATTATAAATAGTAATACAAGCATAACAACAAACAAAATTGCCCTTACTCTAAGTAAAAGTCTAACTTTTCTATCTCTATAATCAATATTTTGCGCCTTACCAAGCATAAATGTTATAACAAAACATGCAATTGCAAGACCAACAACAAGACCAAAAAATACTAACTTTAAAATTTGAACTCCACCCATTATTCCATATCTCCTTCACCAGCGTTTAAATGAATTAAATCTTCAACTACAAGTTCATCATTATTTTTTACAATTTCCTCACTGATGTGTTTAGATTTTTTCAAATTACAAGTAACAACAACCCTAATTATTAAGTTTACTAATTCAAAAATTGTAGATGCAATAGCAAACCAAAAATAATAAGTTACATTAAAGCAAACAAACACGCAAATATTTGAAAAAATCTTAATTACATTAATAATCATACACTCCCTTTTTACTGAATATTTATCATTTAATACAAATAAATCTATTAAAACCAAAGCAATAACTACACTCATAAGAAGTATTAAAGTAATATTTGTGAGTTTATTATTTAAGTTAAACTCGTAAATTAAAATTGAAGCAACTGCAATTAAATTAATCAAATCTAATAAAAAATAAACAACTTTATGGTTAGTTAAAGTCATACCATATTTTTTATCAAGCATTGAAAATACAACCAAAACGATAAGACCAATAAAGTAGATAATACTAACAACAGACTCACCAAAAAATGCACCACCTAGTAAAAAAACAGAAAGTGCTATGAGCATAAAAATAATAAATCTAGGAAATTTTGAATTATTTTCAAACATAAATAATAATTCTCCTTGAAAAAGTAAAACAACTAGTAATATAAAAAAAACTATTGTTTAATAGACATATATCATAGATTATACCAAAAAAAAATAAAAATTAAAAACATTTTTACATAAAAACTTAATCACAATAAAATATTTATGCTCATAAAATAAAAAAAGAGAAAGCAAACTGTTTTCTCTAATAATAAAAAGGAGTAAAAATGAAAAAAATATTAACATTTGTTTGTGCTATAACCTTATGTTTATATTCATGTCTTTTATTTGTTGGTTGTAAAAACAATAAGAAAGATGTATCAAATGGTGTTATTAGACTAAATGAAGTTACACATAGTGTATTTTACGCCCCGCTATACCTAGCAATTAATTTAGGCTATATGGAAGAGCAAGGCATAACTATTGAACTAACTAATGGTGGTGGAAGCGACGCAAGTATGACAGCCCTTTTATCTAAATCAGCAGATATTGCACTTATGGGACCTGAAACTGTTGTTTATGTTGAAGAATCTGGCAGCACCAACCACCCTGTTGTTTTTGGTCAACTTACTAAAAAAGATGGAAGTTTCTTAGTTTCAAAAACTAAATTAGACAACTTTGATTGGAAGACAAGTCTTCAAGGAAAAACGGCAATTATTGGTAGAAATGGTGGACTTCCTGCTATGACTTTTGAGTGGATTAGTAATAACGCAGGTCTTAAAAATGGCGAAAATGTAACTTTTGATAAAGACACTGCATTTAATATGATGGTTTCTGTTTTTGAAGCAACTGACGCAGAGTTCTGCACAATGTTTGAACCTACTGCATCTGAATTTGTTGCAGCAGGAAAAGGATATATGATTGGTTCAGTTGGTGAATATTCAGGCGAAATTCCTTATACTTGCTTTATGGCATATCCTGAATTTATCAAAAATAATAGTGATCTTGTTAAAAATTTCTTAACTGCTATAAAAAAGGCTTATCTATACATAACCACTCACTCAAGCACTGAAGTTGCAAATGCTCTACTTCCATCTTTTGACGGCTCAAGCATAGAAAGTTTAAAAGTAGCAGTAGAAAGTTATCTTGAAATTGATGCTTGGACAAACTCTCCAGCAATGACAAAAGACTCTTTCAACAGACTTTTATCAGTTTTGAAAAATGCTGGAACAATCTCAAAAGATGTTGAATTTTCTAAGGTTGTAGACAACACAATTGCAAACCAAATTTAATAGTGTTTTGCTCTTTTCTCCAAAGGAGGAAATATTTTGAAAACATTACTTGAATTAAAAAATATCAGTTTAACTTATCAAACCTTAAAATTTGAAACAAAGGCAATTGATAATGTATCACTAAAAATTAATAATGGCGAATTTATAAGTATTGTTGGACCTAGCGGCTGTGGAAAAACCACTATTTTATCTATGATTGCTGGAATTTTAAAACCAACATCTGGTGAAATACTCATTGATGGCGAAGTTGTTTCTAAAGTTTCAACAAATGTTGGATATATGTTTCAAAGAGATAATTTATTTGAGTGGCTATCAGTTTATCAAAATATTATGATTGGACCAAAAATCAATCATAAAAAAAATTGCCTGTCAAAAAGCAGTCTAAATTCCCTGCTTTCTAAGTATGGACTTAGTGGATTCGAGAAAGCAAAACCAAATGAACTTTCTGGTGGTATGCGTCAAAGAGTTTCTCTAATTAGAACTCTTGCCTTAAACCCTAAGATACTCCTTCTTGATGAACCTTTCTCAGCACTTGACTATCAAACAAGACTTTCTGTGCAAAATGATATTTATAATATCATTAGGTCTGAAAAAAAGACTGCTATTTTAGTTACTCATGATATTTCTGAAGCAATTTCAATGAGTGATAGAATTATAATACTAACAAAACGCCCTGGAACTATAAAAAATATTATGACCATTGATTTTGATAAAAAACTTACGCCACTAGATAGAAGAAGTAATCCTCTTTTTAACAAATATTTCAAGGATTTGTGGGAGGAATTACAATGAAAAAAACAATACTTTTAAATAAAACAACTAAAAAAGAAATGTCTAAAGAACATAAATTATTTGTTAGAAAAGAAAGATTTAAAACTTTTTTTATTTATTTTTTTAGAGTTTTGCTTTTAGTTTCTATTATTGGATTATGGGAATTGTCTGCAAATAAAAACTGGGTTGACCCATTTATCACTTCTTCTCCATCGAGAATAATTAAGCAAATTGGTGTTTTATACGAGTCAGGTTCACTCTTTACTCATATTTTCACTACTTTAAACGAAACACTCTTAGCCTTTATTTTAAGCACACTTATTGGTTTTTCCATTGCAATAACATTATTTGTTATTCCACCACTAAAGAGAGTTTTAGAACCTTACATTATAATTTTAAATAGTCTTCCTAAAATTGCACTTGGCCCACTAATCATAATTTGGGTTGGAATCGGAACTAAAGCAATTGTAACAATGGGTATTCTTATTTGTTTTGTAATAGCAATAATTAATATGCTTAATAGTTATCTATCCGTTCCTAACGAAAAAATAATGTTACTAAAATCCATGGGTGCAAATAAACTTCAAATTTTAACTCATTTAATCCTTCCTGCAACCATTCCTGATTTTATTTCGACATTAAAAATAAACCTTGGTATGGCATGGGTTGGAGTTATTATGGGAGAATATTTGTCAAGTAAAGCAGGTATTGGTTATCTTCTAGTCTATGGTGGACAAGTCTTTAAACTTGACCTTGTAATGTCAGCAATTGTTATACTTTGTTTCTTATCTGGCATAATGTATGGAATTATTGCCATTATTGAAAAACTTATAAATCATAAAAGGTAAGCAAACCTAAAGAAAAATGTATCCTACTTTGTAAATCATTATTTTACAAGGATTTAGGATACATTTTTTATTTATCTCATTAACTAAACGTTTAAAACAATTCCATCAAAAAGTGGATTTGTATTATTTTCTTCAATAATTTTTTGACTAGCATAGTTTGTATGAACTGGATACATTTTGCAGTTTGGAAATTTCTTCATTAAACCTAAAAACTGGTTATATGAAATATGATGACGGATATTATCATCAACAGATGCAACATCTACAAAAGAAACATCAGAAACTGAAAGCATATTATCAACAGCATCACAAATACAAGTATCGGCAGTAAATGAAATTGTTTTACCCTTTTCATCTGTAAAAGAGTATCCATAGCACTCCATTTTACCATGAGTCATTCTGTAAGCCTTGACTTTGTAACCACTCTCAATAAACTCTGAGCCATCTTCAACTTCAATAAATTCAATACAACCCTTAAGTAGTTCCATTGAAGTTTCATCTTCTGCACAAAAAATCATTTTGTTTAAGTTTATTACATACTCATCAAGACCTTTTAGTCCATAAACTCTAAGTTTTTCAGTTCTGCCTAGTTTCTTCATTTCCCTAATATACCTAGAAGCAATAACATAAAAATCTCCAAAATGGTCAGAATGCAAATGAGAAATAAAAACTGCACTGAGATTAAAAATATCAATACTTTTAATTATCTCTTTATAATTTCCAGATGGTATATCAAAGAGCATTTTATCATCTAAAATAAAACTTGTATTATTTCTTGTAACCCAAGTGCAACCTGTTCCAACAACTGTAACTTTCATAATTTTTCTCCCAAAAATAAACTATAATTTTATTATACTATTATCAAAAAACATTTTCTACTAATTTTACAAATAATTGTTTAATTATTTAAATTTTTGTAATAAAAACAGGTATTATGACAACCATAATACCTGAAATTTTCTATATTTACAAAATTTTTAATATCTATATAAAATTTTTAAAAAATATGTTGATTTTATAATTTAATCAAAATTTAGATACTTAATGTTTCAATTAATTTATATTCTTCATAGTTAAAATTTTGTTTTACCGAAAGTGCAAATTCAATTGTATCATAAATATATTGTCCGTCTTTATAACCAACCACACCACAGTTTCCGTTCATAAGTTCTTGAACTGCCCTTACTCCAAAATTTATGCCAAGGTTTCTATCAAAAGCAGATGGACTTCCACCTCTTTGGATATGACCAAAGACAATAGTTCTACACTCAATACCCGACTTTTCAGTAAGAACTTTTTTAAGTTCATTAGTGTCAAAAACTTTTTCAGATAAAACAATCATAGAGAATTTCTTATTTTGTGATTTTGCGTATAATAGTTTTTTAACAATATCATCAACATTGCAACTAACTTCTGGAACAATAACCATATCAGCACCAGCAGCAAGACCTGCTTTAAGCGCAAGGTCTCCACAACCTGCTCCCATTGTTTCTGCGATAAAAACTCTATCGTGAGAAAGTGATGTATCACGAACCTTGTTAATTAAATCAACAACTGTGTTAGTCGCAGTATCAAAACCAAGTGTGTAGTCAGTATAAAATAAGTTATTATCAATAGTCGCTGGAATACAAGCACATAGAATACCTCTTTCAATAAGCCTCTCTGCACCACGAAATGTTCCATCACCACCAATAACTACTAAACCTTCGATTCCCCTATTTCTTAAAATTTGAACAGCCTTATCAATAACTTCATCTTGTTTAAATTCCTTACATCTAGCAGTTTTTAAAATTGTTCCACCTTGTTGAATAATATTACCAACGGAACGAATCGACATAAGTTCCATATCATCTTCAATAAGACCTTGGTAACCTCTCTTAATTCCAAAAATTTCAAGACCTTGTGAAATAGCATATCTAACAACAGCACGAATACAAGAATTCATACCAGGACTATCTCCACCACTAGTAAGTACAGCAATTTTTCTCATAAAATATCTCCCTATCTAATAAAATATATATTTTATTATTATGCATTTTTTATAAAAAATCAACTAAAAAAACAAAAGCACCAAAAAAAGATAAATTTATTTAAAAATATCTAATTTTAGTGCTTAAATTTTCTTAAATTAATCGATTTTATTTAATTTTAATATTTTCATAGCCAATAAGTCCACCAAGTTCAGCAACAAGCGAATTTGACGGTTCTGCAAAGATATTTAATGGATAAAGTTTTCCTTCATATTGAACAAGTGCAGGACTATTTCCTGAGTAGCACTGCAATATTTCTAAAACTTGGTCAACTAAAACCTTACTAGATAAATCGAACCTCATATAAATCTTCTTATTTTCTACTTTTATTTCAGCAGTTTCTCCAAAGACTTTTTTCTCTGTTTCTGCAATTTTACTAGCGTTTGCATTATCATCACTTTCACTTATGTAGTCAAGTTTTGATACAATAATAATAGGTTTATCACCTACACGAATAGATACTCTTCCGTTAATATGAACAATTTTATCATTTTCTAGAGTTTCTTCGAGTGTTTCATAAAGTTTGTTAAATATCATTGCATCAAATTCGCCATAAATATCTTCAATTGTAACTATAGCCATAGGTTTATTGGTTTGTTTTGTGAAAATCTTATGGACATTGCTTATAATACCACCAAAATCAACAACCATACCATATTTAATTTCGCTTAATGAATCGTCATTTTCTTCTTCATCTTCAAGCATTTCTGCTTCATTATCACTTGAAATCATTGACGAGTTAAAGTTAAACTCAAGCATTTGTTGCATATAAGCGTCAAGTGGGTTTCCTGAAATATAAATACCACAAACTTCTTTTTCTTTTTTAAGTTTCTCCATAAGGTCATATTCTTTTAAGTTTGGATAAGTGATTTTTATAGATTCTTCTTCACCCATAATATCTCCAAACATAGAAAACTGACCTGAAATTTTAGACTTTGCATCTTTTACAGCACAAGCCATTGCATTTTCATAAACTGCGATAAGTTGACTTCTAGTTTTTCCAAAACAATCAAAAGCACCTGAGTAAATAAAGCCTTCAATAAACCTTTTATTAAGACCAAACTCAACAGTTCTAGTTAAAAAGTTTTCAAGTGACTTAAAATTACCTTTTCTCGTTCTCTCTTTAATAATTTCATCACAAACACCACTACCAATACCTTTAATCGCGCAAAGACCAAATCTAATTGTATCGCCTTTTACAGAGAAAAGCGTCATTGATTCGTTTATATCTGGTGGTAAAATCTCAATATTTTCAGATTTAGCATAAGCAAGATACTTTTTAAGGTCATCAGATTTAGTAATTCTGTTATTTAAGGTTGCTGTAATATATTCTGGTCTAAAATAATATTTCATCCAAGCGGTTTGGTAAGTAACATAAGAATACGCCGCAGCGTGAGACTTGTTAAACGCATAAGAACCAAACTTTTCCATCTTATCCCAAAGTTGGTTTGCAACTTCAGCAGAAACACCATTTTTTACACAGCCTATAACTGCAGGTTTTCCTAAGATTGACGGACAACCATTAACAAAGACTTCTCTTTCTTTTTGAAGGTCTTTAAGTTTCTTTTTACCCATCATTTTACGAACAGCGTCCGCTCTAGCAAGTGTGTAACCAGCAAGAACTTGAACAATTTTCATAACTTGCTCTTGATATACAATAACGCCATAAGTATAGTTTAAAATTGGTTCAAGTCTAGGGTCAACATAAGTAATATCTTCAGGATTATGCTTGTTATGAACGAAGTCAGGAATAGTATCCATAGGTCCAGGTCTATAAAGCGAAACGCCCGCAACAATATCTTCAAGACAAGTTGGTTTTAAATCTTTTAAGAACTTTTGGAAACCACCACTTTCAAGTTGGAATACTGCCATAGTATTACCCGTTGAAAGCATTTTATAAACATCTGGGTCATCATAAGTATTTTTTTCAAAGTCAACTTCAATTCCACGATTCTCCTTTACATATTGAATCGCAAATTTAATATCGGATAAGTTGCAAAGTCCCAAAAAGTCCATCTTTAAGTGACCTAAATGTTCCATTTGACCACCATTATATTGAGTGGTAAGTTCTTCACCTGACCTAGAAAGTGGAACATAATCATCAAGTGGACCACGACCAATGATAACTCCGCATGGGTGAACTGAAGTTTGCCTTGGCATATCTTCAAGTTTTATAGCAATATCTACAACTTCCCTTAGTTGTGGATTGTTTTCATAAATAGCGATAAGTTCAGGAACTGCGTAGTCTACACCATAGTCTTTATCTTTTGGTTTTGCCTGATAAAAACCAAACGCCTTTTTTAAAATATAAGGTCTTTTAATTGTGTTAGGAATAGCCTTAGTAATTTTATCAGTTTCACTGTAAGGAACTTTTAAAACACGACCAACGTCTTTTATAGCGTTCTTAGCAGCCATCATACCGAGAGAAATAATTTTTATAACTCTATCTGAACCATATTTTTGTCTAACATAACCAATGACATCTTGTCTTCTTGAGTCTTCAAAGTCAACGTCAAAATCAGGAGCAGAGACTCTGTCAGGGTTTAAAAATCTTTCAAAGAAAAGGTCAAATCTAAGTGGGTCAAGTTGAGTTATACCTAATAAATATGCAATAACCGAACCTGCGCCCGAACCTCTTCCAGGACCAACTGAAATACCCATTTTTCTAGCAGCGTTTATGTAGTCCCACACAATTAAATAGTATTCAATGAATCCCATTCTCTCTATAACGCCAAGTTCATATTCAATTCTATCAGTAAGTTCTTTTGTTACCACTGGGTAATGCTTTTTTACACCTTCATCTATAAGTTTTAAGATATAAGTTTTAGGGTCATCACCTGTCTCTGGAACATAGTTTGGGAATAAATAATGACCATACTGAAAGTTAAAGTTACACTTATCCATAATTTCAAGAGATGTCAAGATACTCTCTTCGTCAAAGAGTTTTTGCATTTCTTCATAAGTTTTAAAATAAAACTCATCAGTATCAAACTTCATTCTATCAGGGTCATCATAAGTTTTACGCATATTAACGCACATTAAGATATCTTGCGACATTGCGTCTTCTTTATTAAGGTAGTGAACGTCGTTTGTTGCAACTGTTTTTACACCAATTTTTTTAGCAAGAGCATAAAGTTTAGGAAGAATATATTTTTCCTCTTTTAAGTTATGGTCTTGAACTTCAATATAAAAATCCCCTGGTGCGAACATATTTTTAAGTCTAAGAGCAAGTTTTTCTGCTTCTTCGTCTTGATTTTGCAAAAGATATGCAGGAATTGAACCAGCAACACACGCAGAAAGACAAATAAGACCTTCACTATACTGCTCTAAAAGTTCATAATCAATTCTTGGCTTAAAGTAAAATCCATCTCTAAAAGCAATGGCATTTAGTTTTGAAATATTTTGATAACCTATGTCATTTTTTACGAGTAATACTAAGTGATTAAGTTTTTCTCTGCCCTCTTTTTTCTTATGATTAGGAGCAACATAAAATTCGCAACCAATGATTGGTTTTACAATAGGCTTTCCATTTTCTTTATAATACGCTTCATCAAGAGAAACACAGGCATCAAAAAATGTTACTGCACCATACATATTTCCGTGGTCAGTTACAGCAACAGCCCTCATTCCGAGTTCTTTTGCCTTTTTTACAAGCGAGTCAATTCTAGTTGCACCATCAAGAAGTGAAAATTCAGAGTGAAGATGAAGATGAACAAAGTTCTTTTCATCAATAAAAGTTCTCATTTCTTTTCTAGGTCTAACTAAATTTTTGCGCACAAAAATTTCAGGTAAAAGATTTTTACCTTTTTCGTCAGTTTTAAATTTTCGTCCTTTTTTCTGGGTATGATGAAACGGCGAATACTTATTTAACATCATTATCTCCTAGTTCATTAGCAATTTCAATAATCTTATTAAATCTTTGAGCAAGCGCCCCTTTAGTAATTTTGTTACCAAGAGCAGTGAGTAAATCTTTAAGAGAACTCTCTGGGTTAGCAAGTCTAACAAGCGCAGTTTCAGCGAGATTATCAGGTAAACTCTCTATTCCGATTGTGTTTTGAATAATCTCAATAGCAATCATTTGCTTAACTGCCGCAGTCATAGTTTTATCAACATTTGCAGTATAGCAATTCATTTGCCTATTAGTCATATTATTCATATCTCTGCTAACTCTTTGATTTAAAACATCAAGCACAACTTTGTTTGCACCTAAAAGAGATAGTATATCACAAATTGTATCGCTATTTTTTAAATAAACAACATATTGCTCATTTCTTTCTATTTCCTTAGGAAAAATCTCAAAGTTAGAAAGAGCCTCGCAAACAATATTAGATTGATTTTTACTGCTTAAAACCATTTCAAGATGATAACCGTATCTACGCTTTTCACCAAGTTCACTAGGAACGCTAACTGTTCCCGTTCCTAAAAATATACCTGCTAAAAAGGCAATCATTTTATCTTTTGAAGCCATAAACTCTTTGTCAGCAACATCAGAAATATCAATACTTCCCTTTTTATCTTTGATAATAATTCCTAAAAACTCCAAAATCTCTTGATTTAAGTCATAATCAGAAACAGATAACTCAAACCTTTCTTTTTGCTTGAAACTTTTTACAACCTTTATAATTTGAACATCGACACCAGCAAATAAAGTTTCAAGTTTCATTTTGGCAAACTCAATAACACTTTCATTTTCATTAGAGATGATAAAAGAAAGTTTACCATCGGCAATAATCAAACTACCTGTTGACAAAAATAACCCTTGCAAGAAAGATTTTGTTTCCTTTTTAAAAATATTTTTCTTAATAACTTCTTCTTTAACAATTTTTGAAAAAGACATAATTTCACCTTATATTATTTTTTCATTATCACATATTTTGCATGGGCGAGATTTCACTCGCCCATTTTATTTTACAATTTTTTTTAATAAAATACTTTATATTTTACTATGCTATTTTAAGTGTAGGATTTTTATCACTATATAAATTCCAAACTTCACTATCCCAGTTTTCTAAAATAAAAGTCCAAATTACTTGCATACTTCTATTTGTTCCTTCTGTGCAAATATCACCATTTCTAGTTTCTCTACTATATTCAATTGTAGCAGAAATTTTTTGACCATTATATCTATAACAGTTTTCTATTATAACACCATTCTTATATCCAAATAAACCACCTGCATAACACGAAATCACAACATTTTCATTAATTTTATTAGTAGCGCTTATATTTCCTGAGGCATAACAATTAGTTATTATCGAACTATTTGCACCAGCAACCAAACCACCTGTAACAATTGAATCATAACTTGTAGAACTATTCATTACTCCTGTTATATTAGTTGAAGAGTAACAATTTGTTATTTTTGTATATTTTTCATAATCGGTTATCTCAGAAATATAACCAATAAGTCCACCAATATAAAATGTAATCCCAGTATCACCATCTCCTGTTACATTTACATTAACATCTCCTGCTGAATAAGAGTTTTCGATATTTAAATTACTTTCAACATATCCAATAAAATTACCTATATATCCATAAGCATAATTACCATCTGAGAATACAGTTAGAGTAACATCTAAGTTTCCTTCTCTATAACAATTTTTTATAGTTACAGTATCGCCAATATACCCAGCAAAACCACCGATGTAAAAATAAGTATACAAACTCTCTAATTGTAGATAATTTTCACTATTTACTTGAACTGTTCCTGAAACATAACAATTTGTTATTGTTGAAGATTCTAACATAGCAACTAAACCACCAACAAAAACATCTAAATCACTATCTAATATTAACTCTATATCTCCCGCAAAATAACAATCTGTCATTATTAAGGATGTTGACGAAGCAACTAAACCACCAACAGCACAAATAAATATACAATTTTGACATTTTATATTTACAGTTGAATAAGAATTTGAAATTAAACCATCGTAGCCACCAACTAATCCACCAACAACACAAGATGATGTTATTATATTACCAGAAGAGTGGCAATTATCTATAATACAATTACCAGCCGCTCCAATTAATCCACCAGTTATAGTTAAATTTCCTTTATTATATGTATCTTTTATTATTATATCTCCACTTACTGAGCAATTGGTAATTTCAGAATTACTACAACCACCTACTAATCCACCATAATAACCTACTAAGCCATCTACTCCATCAAGAATTTGCTCATCAACATCAAATGTTATTTCTACTACATAATTTGATAAATTTAAATTGCAAATACTTGCATCATAAATAAAACCAAAAAATCCTGAATAAATTGAATAGTAATCTATATCATCAGCACTTGTAATTTTTTTATTAATTTTATAATTAGAAATTGTATGACCATTTCCATCAAAAATTCCCCAATATCCATATTGGTATTTTGTTTCATTATAAAATAAAATAGGTTTCCATTCCATACCTTCAAGGTCAATATCGGCATCTAGTATTACATTTTTTCTATAATTATTTTCATTTGAAACAAAATCAAGTAATTCTTCTTTTGTTTTTATTTTTATAAACTCTTCTTTATAAACAGCATTTATAACTATATCTTCTGCTTTTAAGGTATATTTTTCCCAAGTTCCCACTAAATCATCTTTTTCTGGAACACTTGGCATATTTGATATTTCACTATCTTCAACAGTGAACGTTCTTGTATCTACAACCACATCATCTGCAACAAAACTTGCTGTATAAATAATTAATTCTGCTTTAATTACTAAATTTTCCGCCTTAATTTCATAACTTTCCCACTCACCTGTATATCCTGCTTTGCTTGGAACACTTGGTATATTAGAAATTTCGCTATCTTCGATTGTAAATGTTCTTGTTTCGTAAGTTTCGCCACCAATAACAAATCTTGCTGTATAAATAATTGGTGTGTAAATTGCATTAATCTCTAAATCTTCTGCCTTTATCTCGTAACTTTCCCACTCGCCTGTATATCCTGCTTTGCTTGGAATAC
>JAFTMY010000064.1 GCA_017452165.1 Clostridia bacterium
CATATCAGCCTTTGGTAATACTCTTGATACAACACCCTTGTTAACGTGTCTACCTGACATCTTATCACCTACGCTCATCTTTCTCTTTTGAGCGATGTATACACGAACAAGTTTGTTAACACCAGTAGAAAGTTCATCTTTATTTTCACGTGTAAATACTTTAACATCTACAACTACACCACCTTCACCGTGTTGAACACGAAGTGATGTATCACGAACTTCTCTAGCCTTTTCACCAAAGATTGCTCTAAGTAATCTTTCTTCAGGAGTAAGTTCAGTTTCACCTTTTGGAGTAACTTTACCTACTAAGATATCACCAGTAGTAACTTCTGCACCAATTCTAATGATACCATTTTCATCAAGGTTTGCACGAGCCTCTTCGCTGATATTTGGAATATCTCTTGTAATTTCTTCAGGTCCGAGTTTTGTATCTCTTGCATCTTGTTCATATTCTTCAATGTGAACTGATGTTAAAACGTCTTCTTCAACAAGTTCATCTGAAATTAAAATCGCGTCATCGAAGTTATATCCTTCCCAAGGCATAAATGCAACAAGGATATTTTTTCCGATTGAAAGTTCACCATTTTTAGTAGAAGGACCATCTGCAAGAACGTCGCCCTTCTTAATTTCTTGACCATGTGTTACAATTGGTCTTTGACGCATACAAGTTCCGTTGTTTGAACGAACAAATGGGATAAGTTCATAAGCAACATCACCTTCGTCTGTTGCAAGAATAACTCTATCACCACTTACATATTTAACTGTTCCGTCATGTTTAGAAACTACCATAACACCACTGTCTACTGCAATCTTATGTTCTGTTCCTGTTCCAACGATAGGTGCTTCAGTTTTAAGAAGAGGAACTGCTTGTCTTTGCATGTTTGACGCCATCATCGCACGGGTAGTATCGTCGTTTTCAATAAACGGAACGAGTGTTGTAGCGATAGATACAAGTTCTTTTGGAGAAACATCAATAAAGTCAATTTGTTCTCTTGGAAGTTCGGTAATTTCACCTTTCTTACGACAAGTAACAGTTTTGTTTTTAAGAGTTCCTTCTGGAGTAAGTTCTTCGTTAGCCTGAGCGATAACATATTTTTCTTCAACGTCAGCAGTCATATAGATTACTTCGTTTGTAACTTTTCCAGTTGCTTTATCAATTCTTCTATAAGGTGCTTCTACGAAACCATACTTATCAATTTTTGCATAAGTTGCAAGAGAGTTGATAAGACCAATGTTTTGACCTTCAGGAGTTTCGTTTGGACAAAGACGACCATAGTGTGTATAGTGAACGTCACGCACATCAAATCCTGCTCTTTCACGAGTTAAAGCGCCAGGACCAATAGAAGATACTTTTCTTTTATGAGTAAGTGAAGCGATTGGGTTTGTTTGTTCCATAAATTGTGACATTTGGCTTGAACCAAAGAATTCACGAATTGCAGCACTTATTGGTCTAACGTTAATAAGTGTGCTTGGACTAATTTCTTCTACATTTTGTGTTTGCATTCTTTCTGAAATAACTCTTTCTAAACGAGCCATACCAATAAAGAATTGTGCTTGTAAAAGTTCACCAACAGTTTTAATTCTTCTGTTTCCAAGGTGGTCAACGTCATCATAACTACCTAAACCTTGCTTTAAGCAAAGATGATAGTTTACTGATGATAAGATGTCATCAAGAAGAACGTGTCTTCCCATGAGTTCATCTCTATTTTCTTCAATAATTTTTTGTTTTTCTTCAGTTGAAGTTACTCCGTCTAAAAGAGCAAGGAGAGTTGGAAGGTGAACATCTTCATCAATTTCTGCTTTTTCAGCATCAAGTCCAGTATAAGCAGTAATATCTACACGATTGTTACCAAGCACATAGAACTTGCTAAGTTTACCTTCAACTGCAACTTTATTAACACCAGCATTTTGAACATATCTTGCTCTCTCTAAGTCTAACACTTCACCAGCAGCAGCATAAACTTCGCCACCAATTACGATATCTTCAGCAAGTGTTTTTCCTTCAATTCTATTTGCTAAACTTAATTTTTGGTTAAATTTATGTCTACCAACTCCTGTAATATCATATCTACGAGTTGAATAGAATCTCTTTTCAAGGTCTTTTTGAATAGCCTTGTAGTTTACAACTTCACCAGGACGAAGTCTCTTAGAAATTTCTACAAGTGCTTCTTCCTTACAAGTTGTTGAATCCTTTTCTATTGTCTTAGCAATTGTTGGGTCGTTGTCGAACATTTCAAGGAGTTCTTCGTTTGAAGAAAGACCTAATGCTCTTAAAAAGATTGTTCCGACCATTTTTCTTGAACGGTCAATGTGAACCCATAAAACTCCATTGCTATCTTCTTCCCATTCAATCCACGCACCACGTGCTGGGATAATGTCTGTTTCTACAACATTCTTTCCTGCCTTGTTGATTCCTTCGCTACAATAAACGCTAGGACTCTTTACAAGTTGAGATACAATTGCACGCTCAGCACCATTAATGATGAAAGAACCATTGTCAGTCATAATAGGAATATCACCCATATAAACTTCTTGGTCTACAACTTCGCCAGTTTCTTTATAAACTAAACGAACTCTAACTTTAAGAGGCATCGCATATGTTGCATCTCTTGATTTACACTCTGCTTCAGTGTATTTTGGCTTACCTTCAAATGAATGGTCAAGGAAGTAAAGTTCAACACGAGAATCTGTGTTGTCTTCTCTTGCATCTGAACGGTTTAAGTTGTCGGTATCAGTGATTGGTGAGAAATCACGAAGTACATCACGAATACCTTTTGTTATAAAACTCTTATAACTGTTCTTTTGAACTTCAACAAGGTCTGGTATTTCCATAATTTCTTCAATCTTACCAAACTTGCGTCTTTCGGTTTTTCCGAAAAGTTCTGTTTTGATGTTTAAGTTACTACTCATGTAGTCCTCCAAAATAATATTAATTGGTCATTTTTATTAGCCCATAAACTAAGCAAAAAGCAGAAAAATAGTCGATTCTATATAACCCCAAAAAAAGGACAAATTGCGATTATATCTACATTTTCTAACTTATAAAACCATAACTATTTTAAAAGAGCACATACTCCTAACAATAATGATGGTATACTAATCTATAATAACATTTTTGTCAAATCAAGTCAATATTTTTTAAATAATTTATATTTATTTTTAAAATTTAAAATTATTTTTGCATAACTAGATATTGACACTAAATAATATTTGTGCTATACTCTCATTAGATAGTGGAGGTAAGATTTATGACTAAAAGTGAAGTATTGAAAAAATTACAAAACGCTATGAATACCGTTGATTCTTACATTAGAAAGGTTCAAGCAATTCCAGGAAGCGCAAAAAATGCAGAATGTAATTCTTATGTAACAAGAGCACACTCAATCAAGGCTGACTGTTTCCGTAAAATTAAACAATATCAACCAATGGATGAATCAGCAGTAGAAAGAATGAATTTGGATTTCATTTTTAAAGCACTTAGTGATGATTTAAAATCTCTTGAACTTACATGTAACTCATTAGTTGCAAGAGGTGAAGTTTATACACCAAGAGACCCAAATAAAAGAGGTCCATATAAACGCTCACATAACAAAATGAAATTACCAAGTCAAAAGAAAAAATACTTAGAAGAGCCAGAAGGCCCACAAATGGGTTAATAATCACCCTATCAAAAGAAACATTAAAAACCCCCACCAGTAAAACTGGTGGGGGTTTTATTTACAAACAAAAACACTCATTTTAAGTGAAACAAAACCAAAAAGTTAAATAATTTAAGAAGTTACATTATAAATTTATTTTTTAAAAGAATAATTGGTATATAAATAAAATTAATGCATAACAAGAAAAAGTTATAACTATCATACTTGTTGTTCTTTTATAATTTTGTGGTATTTTATTAAAGATAATCAAAGAACTTATAATAAATGCAAATTGCATAAAGATAAGGGTTCTTGTGTCTGAAATAAAACATGTTGGTGAAAAACCCATTATAAATACAGATGTAAATCCAACAATTAATATTATAATTAATATATAACTATATTTTTCTTTATAATTTTTTAATAAAATTAAAATAATATTATAAAATATCATTAACATAAAAATTATAAACACAAAAAAACTTAAAATAACTTTAAAATTAAAATCAGTTATATTATTAATTATTTGTATTTCTTCAAATAAACTCAATAATTTAGAAACTATATTAGTTTTTATTATTAACCCACTAAATAACAAAAATATTACTGAAGGAATTACTGATGAAATTTTAATAAAAATATTTTTATAATTGATAAATATATAAATTGAACTTAAAATTAATAAAACTAAAAGCAGATTTATTGTAATATTTGAACGATTATGTACAAATAAAAAATAAATTATAATATTACAACCATTAAAAAATTTTTGAATAAGATTCCAATTTTTAAATTGAGGTAACCAATTTATAGTTTCTATATTTAATCTACTCAAATTACCAGGACTTGTTAAACTAAAAATCAAACTTAAAATGATTACTGAAAAATAAATATAAATACGAAGATTATTAGATTTATTTAATTTGTCATTATTATCAATTTTTTTATCAATTATATATTTATTAATTATAATATATATAATTAATAAAAAGTAAATAATAAATAAAATTGCTGAAACTTGTTCTTGATTACAAGCAATAATAAAACACAAACAATATATTACTATAACCCACCATTTTGATAATTCCTTCTTATACAAATAATTTTTAACTGGAAATAAACAAATAAATAAAAATAAAAGTGGAAATAAATAATTTATTATAGTTGCAATCCAACCTGCTGTATTCATACTATAAAAATCAAACATTAAAAATATTATTACAAAGAACACGTTTGATTTTAAACTCTCTATATTAAATAAATTTTGAATAACCAAAAATACTAAAGAAAAATTTATAATGCTAAAAATTAAAAAACACCACTTTGGAAGAGTTACCATTATATATATAATAGATTCTATAATTATTCTAGATGTCCAAGTTTTATACCTATCTGTGATAAATTCAAACAACTCTACACTTTGTGTCATTTTAAAATACCAAACATGATCACCATACTCCAAACTTTTATTCATTGTAAATAAATGAAAAGTTAGTATACATATAAAAAAAAGTAAAAATGGGAAATATTTTTTATAATTTATCTCTTTTGCTATTTTTAACATAATTATCCTTACATTAACTATTTTTATTAATATTCATCGAAGCCGACGCCACATTTAAAGCATCTTTTTGCATCTGCGTCATTTTTTGTCTTACAATATTTACAATACACAAATTTTGGTGCTTTCATTTCGTTAAGTTTTGCTTGAAGTTCCTCTTTTTCCACTGAAAGTTTAAGCATTTCAACTTCTTGAGATTTAATCTCAAGGTCCTCTTTTCTTTTTTCTCTTCTTTCTTTTTTTACTTGTTTATTTTTGATAATTGCAAAAATAAACACGCCCATAAACAAAACTACTGATACCCCTATTATAATTAAAACTGTCTGCTTATCCATAGTTCTCTCCTTTTTTACTATTTTTATAATAAAATTATTTTATTTTAACACTTATATTTTATGCTTAATAAAATCATTATAACTTTTCTGCTAAATTTTCTTCTATACTTTTTTCCATATAGAATTTTTTACCTACAGCAAGTCTAAAAATCTTAGAACTTGTTAAATTCTCTTCAAAATAATCGATAACATCATCAGTTACACAATGTCCAAGGTAAACATTTCTAATGCGGTTTTTCTTGAAATATTCAATAGTTTTATCAATTTTAGCCTTATTGCCTAAACCTCTCATATGGAAACCACCAAGCACAGCATAAACTTGTTCTTGACCTGTAACTTTTTTAGCATACTCAATAATATTACAAATTCCTCTATGTCCACAACCAACTAAAATTATAAGACCTTTACCTGTGCTAGCAACAACGGCACTGTCATCTTCAGTTTTATCAATAACTTGACCTGCCTCGTCTAAGGTTGTCGCAAAATTACCATCTTTTTCAAAGTCAACAGTCATAGGAATTTCTCCTAAATACCAAAGATTTGGCATAACTTCAATAGTGTCTTTTGTTTTATAAACATTGTGAATATTCTTAAGCGATTGTTCACTCATTGGAAAACCTGAATAAGTGCGTTGACGCATAGAATAACGCATTTTAAAAGCACTAGGGTGAAGAATAATTCTTTTTGCATTTTTTAAATATTTAAGACCATTTGTATGGTCGCTATGACCATGTGAGATGATAACATTTTCAGCCATTATATCTACATCAATACCGAAAGCCTTTGCATTTCTAATAAAAAGGTCAGATGCTCCTGTGTCAAATAAAAACTTATAACCATTAAAATTAACTAAAAGTGATAAACCAAATTCTCCTTCTAACTTTCCATTAGAGCGATTTTCACTTAAAACTAAGATATTAAACATAACTTTTCTCCTAAAACCTAAATTTATGTAGTTGGATTACATTTCCATAAGTTAAATGAAAGCAGTTTCCTAAACTATTTTCCAATAACTGATGGTCATTTCAATCTATATTTCAAACACGTTAGTGTTTCAAATTCGTCAGAATTTAGTAAATTTTCTTTTGAAAATTTACCATTATATAGATTATATTTCATTTTTTCAAATTTAGCAATAAATCACCTATATTATTTTAATTTTTAAATAAAAAGAACCATATTATTTTTACTATAAATGGTTCTTTTTTTATTAATAATTGTATTATATATTAAAGATATTAGAACATTTTTGCTGGTTCATCGCTTGGTGTATCTTTCATCTCAGCAAGTTCATCAGCATATTGTCTAATAAGTCCTGAATACATTTTTTGTTCTTTTGCTTGCTTTCTCATAGCAGCAATCATTGTTTTTCTTGCATGTGGATTATGAATACCATACTCATACTTTAAACAATAATCTGTGCCATTTTTAATTGCATTTTCAATAAAAGTTTTATCAGCAAATTTAACATTTTCAATAAAATGTTGAATGTAACCTACACTGTGAATTTTTGTAATTGCTTCATTAAACCATTGTTGATGTTTTTCATCAAAATCAGTAATTGCAATATAATCAAAAATAATTCTTCTGTCAGGACAATTTTCAAGCCATTTCTTTAAAAATTCAGGAGTTACCTTGTCTTGCATTTTGTCTATATACTTAAGTTCATTTTTAAGTTCTGTTGTTTGTCCATGCTCTTTTTCAACACCAATAAGTTCTTTCTTTAAATTTTGTAAATATCTTGCAACAATATATAATGAATACGAGTTAGAATGCTTAACAATATCTAAAAGTTTTGCTCTATCTTTTTCACCTTCATATTCGCTAATAAAATTATTATGTAATTGTTGATAATATACATTTTCATCATCATATAATCTCATAATCGTTCTCCAAAAATATAATATATATACATTATAAAACTCTAAAACAACAATGTCAATACTTAATTTTATATTTAATTTTAAATGATTTTTATATTAATTGTGGACTCTGTCCACACCTGCAAGGAACTCGTCCCTTGACCCTTTTTATTTATTATAACAACAGTTGCAAATTTTAAAATATATTTTAAAATTTGCAACTAATATTTATTAGTTTACTTAGCGTAAAGACTCAAATGAGTTTTTTGATTATTTCTCATAAATTTAATAGTTAATTTATTATATTTGCTATCGCCTTTTAGAGTTAAAATTTGGATTAGTAACGAGGCATTAAAAAAATCCTAGATAGGAGTTTACTTGCATAAATGACTATCTAAGATTTTTTATTGTAACTATTTAAACTAACCCTTTATTATATAACTGCGACCGTTTTTAGGGCAAAATTAGTGTAAGATTAAAGAAATAGAAAAAAACTCATATAGGAGTTTACTTGCGTAAATGACTATATGAGTTTTTTGATTATTTCGCATAAAATTGCATTAATTTTGCCCTAAAAACTATTTAATGATTCTAGAAACAACACCAGAACCTACTGTTCTACCACCTTCACGGATAGCGAAACGAAGACCTTCTTCGATAGCTACTGGAGCGATAAGAGATACAGTCATCTTTGTGTGGTCACCAGGCATAACCATTTCTGTTCCTTCTGGAAGAGTGATTGTACCTGTAACGTCTGTTGTTCTGAAATAGAATTGTGGACGATAGTTGCTAAGGAAGTGAGTATGACGACCACCTTCTTCCTTTGTTAATACGTATACTTGAGCTTCGAATTCTGTATGAGGTTGAATTGTTCCTGGCTTAGCAAGGAGTTGTCCTCTTTCAACTTCATCTCTGTTGATACCTCTTAAAAGTACACCAACGTTGTAACCAGCAACAGCTTCATCAAGAGTCTTTCTGAACATTTCAAGACCTGTAACTACACATGATTTTGGTTTGTCTTCAAGACCAACGATTTCTACTGTTTCACCAACTTTTACAACACCTCTTTCAACTCTACCTGTAACAACAGTACCACGACCTGTGATTGTGAATACGTCTTCTACTGGCATTAAGAATGGTTGATCTGTAGCTCTTTCTGGAGTTGGAATCCAAGAGTCAACAGCATCCATAAGTTCTTGGATACAAGCTGTTGATGGATCATCATAAAGACCTGCTTTAGCTGATTCAAGAGCTTGGAATGCAGAACCACGAATGATTGGAGTGTTGTCTCCATCATATTCATATTTAGAAAGGAGTTCTCTAACTTCCATTTCTACAAGGTCAGCAAGTTCCATATCTCCACCAAGTTGGTCGAGTTTGTTCATAAATACAACAATTTGAGGAACACCAACTTGACGAGCAAGTAAGATGTGTTCACTTGTTTGTGGCATAACACCATCAGTTGCAGATACAACAAGGATAGCACCGTCCATTTGAGCAGCACCAGTGATCATGTTTTTAACATAGTCAGCGTGTCCTGGGCAGTCAACGTGTGCATAGTGACGTGTATCTGTTTCATATTCAACGTGTGCAGTGTTGATTGTGATACCTCTTGCTCTTTCTTCTGGAGCAGAGTCGATTTGGCTGTAATCCTTAGCATCTCCACCATATTTGTGTGTTTGATTCATTGTGATAGCAGCTGTTAAAGTTGTTTTACCGTGATCTACGTGACCAATTGTACCAATGTTTACGTGGGTTTTTGTAGATTCAAATTTAGCTTTTGCCATAATTTCTTTTTATCTCCTTTTATTTATTTAATTAATTTTTTTGACGATCGCCGATAATTTTTTCAGCGATGTTTCTTGGAACTTCTGCATATTTAAGAGGTTCCATACTTGAGTCACCTCTACCTTGAGTAAGTGATCTCAAATCAGTAACGTATCCAGACATTTCTGAAAGTGGAACTTCTGCCTCAACGGTTTGGTTACCATTTTTAGATGATGTGCCAAGAACGTTACCTCTTCTACGAGATACGTCACCAAGGATATCACCTAAGTATTTATCTGGAACTTGAACTTCTAATTTCATAATAGGTTCAAGAATTACTGAATCACCTTGTTTGAAGGCTTCTTTGAATGCCATAGAACCAGCAATCATGAAAGCAGCTTCTGAAGAGTCAACGTCATGGTAACTTCCGTCAACAACGGTTGCCTTGAAGTCAACTGTTGGGTAACCTGCGAGAACACCGCATTGAGCAGCTTCTTTAATACCCTTATCAACAGCAGGGATATATTCTTTAGGAATAGAACCACCAACTGTTGCATCAAAGAATTGATAGCCTGAACCAGCTGGAAGAGCTTCAAATCTAACAACACAGTGTCCGTATTGACCCTTACCACCTGATTGTTTAATATACTTACCAGTAGTTTCAATTGAACCACGAAGAGTTTCTTTATAAGCAACTTGTGGAGAACCTACGTTACATTCAACACCATATTCTCTCTTCATACGGTCAACCATGATATTTAAGTGAAGTTCACCCATACCAGCAACGATTGTTTGTCCTGTTTCTCTGTTTGTGCTGAAACGGAAACTTGGATCTTCGCCACTAAGTTTTAAGAGAGCATTTGTCATCTTTTCTTGGTCGCCTTTTGTCTTTGGTTCAATAGCCATAGAGATAACTGGTTCTGGATAATCCATATTTTCAAGTTGAACTGGTTTAGATTCATCACAAAGTGTATCACCAGTAGCAGTATTCTTTAAACCAATGATAGCAACGATATCTCCAGCATATGCTTCAGAGATTTCACTTCTAGAGTTTGAGTGCATTCTAACTAAACGGCTAATTCTTTCTTTGTCACCAGTTGTTGTGTTTAAAACATAAGAACCTGATGTGATTTTACCTGAGTAAATTCTAAAGAATGTAAGTCTACCGAATTGGTCAGTAGCAATTTTAAATGCAAGGCCTGCAAGAGGTGCTTTATCATCAACAGGACAAGTGATTGGGTTGCCGTCCATATCAGTTCCAGCCATAGGTGGGATATCCACTGGGCTTGGAAGATAGTAAACAACTGCATCAAGTAATTCTTGAATACCCTTGTTCTTATATGATGAACCACAAAGTACAGGGAGCATTGAAAGTGAAATTGTAGATTTTCTGATACCAAGTCTAATTTCGTCAACTGTAAGTTCTTCACCAGCGAAGAATTTTTCTAAGAGTGCGTCATCAGATTCAGCAACTGCTTCTACTAATTTTTGATGATATTCTTCAGCTTGAGCCTTCATATCTTCTGGGATTTCAACGATGTCGAAAATTTTTCCTTCATCATCTTTATATACGATAGCTCTCATTTCAACAAGGTCAACAACACCAATAAATGTATCTTCCTTACCGATTGGGAGTTCGATTGGAACTGCGTTAGCACCAAGAACTTCTTTCATTTGGTCAACTGCAAAGAAGAAGTCTGCACCAAGAGTATCCATCTTGTTTACATAAGCGATTCTAGGAACGCCATATTTGTTAGCTTGGTTCCAAACTTTAATAGATTGAGCTTGAACACCTTCTTTTGCTGTGAAAACTTCAACAGCACCGTCAAGAACACGAAGTGAACGTTCAACTTCCATAGTGAAGTCAACGTGTCCAGGAGTGTCTATAAGGTTAATTTTGTGATCTTTCCAAGAGCAAGTTGTTGCAGCAGAAGTAATTGTAATACCTCTTTCTTGTTCTTGTGCCATCCAGTCCATAGTAGCAGCGCCATTATGAACTTCGCCGATTTTATGTGTTTTTCCTGTATAGAATAAAATTCTTTCACTGGTTGTTGTTTTACCAGCATCAATATGGGCCATAATACCAATATTACGAACTTTTTCAATAGCAATATCAATAGGCATAAATATTTTTTCTCCTAACAAAATTTAAAAGTGGCAAATTTTTGCCAACCCATAACTTTAGTATACTAAATTTAAAAAATTTGAGCAAATAAAATTATGATTATTTTAATATATTTTTCGCTACCTAGCATTTCTGCTAAATAGTGGTATTACCAACGATAAGATGCAAATGCTTTGTTTGCTTCAGCCATTCTGTGAACATCTTCTTTCTTCTTAAATGCTGCACCAGCGTTGTTATAAGCATCAACAAGTTCACCTGCAAGTTTGTTAGCCATTTTTCTTTCACTTCTTTGTCTAGCATATAAAACTAACCAACGAATAGCTAAAGTTTGTCTTCTTTCTGGACGAATTTCCATTGGAACTTGGTATGTTGAACCACCAACTCTACGAGCTTTAACTTCTAAAACTGGCTTAATATTTTCAAGAGCCTTAGTGAAAACATCCATAGGTTCAGCACTAAGTTTCTTAGCAGCGATTTCCATTGCATCGTATACTACAGATTGTGCAATTGATCTTTTACCATCAAGCATAACTTGGTTGATAACTTTTGTTACAACTGTTGAATTGTAAACTGGATCAGCAACAACTGGACGAACAACGGCTCTGTTTCTTCTTGACATATTATTGTCTCCTCCTATAAAATTTCAAATCAAATTAAACTAAAAAACTATTATTTAGGTCTTTTAGCACCGTATTTACTTCTTGCTTGCTTACGGTTTTGTACACCTGCTGTATCAAGAACGCCACGAATGATGTGATAACGCACACCTGGTAAGTCCTTAACACGGCCACCACGAATGAGAACAACTGAGTGCTCTTGTAAGTTATGACCTTCACCTGGAATGTATACAGTTCCTTCTTGTCTATTTGTAAGTCTAACTCTGGCAATTTTTCTCATAGCTGAGTTTGGCTTCTTTGGAGAAGTTGTTGTAACATTTAAGCAAACACCACGCTTTTGTGGGCAACTATCAAGTGCAGGACACTTTACTTTACTTGCTTGTTTTTCTCTACCTTTACCATGACGGATAATTTGGTTAATGGTTGGCATATTATTACCTCCTGTGTAAATTTGGTGAATTTTCTCTAAAACCCTATCGAGGAAATTCTTGAACATTTGTTTCTCTTTTCTATGCACCGTCATAAAAAAAAGACATAATGACAAACATAAATTATTATGCGATACTATTCTATATTATTTTTTTCAATAAGTCAATGATTTTAAAATAAATTTTTATATTTTAATCAAATTTTTATTCAAAAATATTATTACTTTATTTTTCTTGAATTTTTAATCCATTTCTTTACAATTTCAAAAATGAGAGCAATTATCAAAACAGAATTTAAATTTTATTTATATAACTAACATTAATTATCCTATTTTAATTATTTTATATTTAATTAAAAATTATGTTTTACATATTTTTTTATCAAATTTTTACATAATAACGATTTTTTATTAATAATTAAAAACTACTTTTATTCTCTAATATTAATAATAAAAGAAATATTTTTTATAAAAACAGAAAAAACTTTAACAAAAAAATTACTCTTTGATACTAAAAACAAAAAAACGGAAGAATTTATCTTCCGTTTTTAATTATTTGAATTTTTATAAAATTTATACAAAAATCATTAATTTTTCTTTCTAACAGGGCCTGACATTTCTCTTACATTTTCATTAGATTTTTGATTTGCCTTGTTTGCCGCAACTCTTTCTTGGAGTTTTTTGTTATATGCTTCTAATTTTTCTTTGTTAATTTGGTCTTGTCTTAATTGGTCAGCAGTCTTTGCACCACCATTTTGATTCATTTCTTTATCAAGCGCTTCTCTTGAAATTGGGGCAACTTTTTGTCCTTTTGCTGCTTTCTCTGCTTTCTTTTGAGCCTTTTCTTCTTTCTTTTGCTCTTTAGCAAGTTTCTTTTGTTCTTTCTTGCTAAGTGGAGCATCTTGTTCTTTTTCCTTAGGTTCTCTAATTACTTGTCTACCAGTCATACCTTCTTCATAACCATCTTCAACCTTTTCTTGCAATTTATCGAACAAATTATCATCTTTTTTTCTATCTCTAATGAAAGATTCTTTTTGCATTTCTTGGTGTTTTTCAGGTGCTTGTTCTTTTACATTTTCAACTTCGCTCATTTGTGCAGAATTACCAATATTTTTTTCTGCATCAGAAAGACCAGTTTCTTTTTGAACTTCTTTATGCTTAGGTTTCATATTTTCAAGCATAAGTTTAAAAGCCTTACTGCAAAGACCTTCTATTTCTTCTAAAAGAGAACTTCTATTAACACTACCTGGATTTTTCTTTTCTTTATTTTCAGCCTTTTCAAACTTATCTTTTAACGCTTTTGCTAAAAGTTTATCTGCTTCATCAGGAAAAACTTTTCTAAGTAAATCACATTCTTCTTGACCAATTTTAAAAAATTCTGTATTACCTGACATACAAACTGCTCTAATTTGATGTGCTTTTACAATAAGTTGTTGCTGTTGTTGTTTTCTTTTTTGTTCAAGTTCTTTTTGGATTTGTTGTTTTTCAAATTCTTGATTCATAAAACACCTCTCAGTTACTAAAATTTCAAGTTTTTAACCATATATTATTATGAAATAATATATATATTTATATACATAATTATATTATAGAGCAAAATTTTTGTCAATAACAATAATAAATTTTAAACCACTCATTAACTTTTTTAAACAAATAAAAAAATATAAAAAGAAATTTCTTTTTATATTTTTATTATACAACTTTATATTTATTTAATTTTAATTAAAAAAATAAATTTTTATTTATTAACACTTTGTTTCATAAAGATATAATATCTCCAGCCCTCGTTAAAGTCATTAAATTGCCAAGTATCCACGAGTTTAAAGTTAGGATAGGCATAAGTACACAAAGCCTCAGCACTATAACAGTAGAAATTTTTATCATACTCTTTATCGCCAACTTTTATATAACTTCTTTCCTCATTTTTTGAATCACCATCTAAAACAGAAATAAGTAAAAGTGCACCTGATTTCATAATAGTTGCAATATTATCAAAAGTATTTTTAATGTTATCATTATCAATATAATCAAGAGTTTCTAAGCAAAGCACACCATCAAATCTTCCAAGGTCTTCAAGAGATTTTGTGATATCAGCAACAACAAAATCAACATTTTGAACATTAGCCTTTGCTGACCTGATAACATTTTCACTAAAATCAACACCTGTAACCTTTGCACCAAAATCAGATAAAATCTTAGATTCATAACCAATACCGCAACCGATATCTAAAATCTTAGGTTTGTTAGTCTTTGCTTTTGAATAACAATTATAAAAAGTTTCAACAATTTTACAAAGTCTTTTTTCATTAAGCACGGATTCAGACCAATCATTTATATTGTCATTAAAAAATTCTTTTACATTTTTCATAAAACTCTCTCCATAAAAAATTATAAACCTTATATTTTTTATTGTCAAATGTTTAATTGTTGGTTCTGCCTACACTAAGTTTTAATAGTTAGGTGGCTAGCCCCCTATAACCCCCATAAGGGTTCATAACCCTTAACCCGGGTTAATTTTAATTTTTTTAAAATTAAAATTTGGAAATACTAAGAACAAAACGCAGGTCGTTTTGTCAGCGACCTACAACTATTAATATTACTAAACTACAAATTTACAAAACACCTGAATAGTTGGTCATTATTTTTATATATTTAAAATCCTTAATTTATCGTTTATAAATTTTCATTTATCATTAATAATGTAGGGGTCAGGCAAAATACGATAGTGTTTTGACAAGTCAAACACTTCCAAAATTTATTTTGCAAAAATAAATTTTAACACGGGTTAAGGGACAAGTCCCTTACAGGTTTGGACAGCGTCCATAAAAAACAGGTTAAGGGTCGAGACCCTTACGGGTGTGGGGAGAACCCACGAAAAGAAAAAGAGTTGTTAAATGACTAACCCCTCTAACAATAAAAAACACAAAAAAAAATCAATCCTACATAGATTGATTTTCGTTACTATTTTGTTTTTGCTTAATATACGCCATCTTATGTTCAAGACCTTTAATCTTACCCACAATAGGAGCATCTTCAATTGAAAGTTTACTTTCAACTAATGATTTAATCTTAATAAACTCCTTTTTAGGAAGTTTATATTTAAAGAAAAAACCATACTCTTCAATATTAACACCAACTAAATTACCATATTCCTTAAGTAAACTGTATTTGGTTTTACTTTTAAACTCAGTTACCGTGTAGCAAAGAAGGTCAATAATATTATCAATATTATCTTTATCTCTTTTTTTCATAAGTTTCTTAACTTTTCTTTTTAGTTTATTAGGCAACACGATAATAATTGAAGCAATAATATTATCAACTTCTGAGTAATCAGGGTTATTTTTGAGTTTAAGGACATAAGAGATACTTTCAATATCTCTTATCCTAACCATATACTCATAGTTGATACTATCATCTTCAACACAAATTACTTCAAAACCAACAGCCAAGGCAAGTTTATGCAAATCAATTTTTGCCATATAAGCCCTCCCGTGAAATTATTATAATTCACGACCTTCTTGTTGATTTTTACTTGAACCTTTTTCAACAGAATACATTTTTCTAAATTCAGCAAGATATGCTTCTTTAGTTTTCTTGTATGCTTGATAATGTTCAGGATAAATATCTTGAACTCTTTTATCTAACTCGTCAAACTTAGGTTCTAAAATAGTGGTTTGATAACCATTACCTTTTCTAAGAGCGTATCCAGCATTTCTATAAAATGCTTGAACGAGAATTTTATTACACTCCATATCGACATTATTTACCATAATTATCTCCTTTTAGTTAAAGTCATCAATTTTTCTAAGTTAAGTTGATGACAAATTGCCTCATATGAACCCTTGCCTACGCTATCTTCCTTACCAAAAGTAACCATAACTGGTTGGAATCCAACTCTGTTTGGAACGAGCATACAAACTTGGTCAAGTCCTGTTGTCTTTTCTCTTCTGTATTGAACAGGAGCACCGAGAGCAACACCAATGAACGCGAGTTCTAATGGCTTAGGAACTTTTCCGAAGAATTGCACATCATCTTTTGCACTTAATGAATCATTAATAAAACTGTCTCTTGTATTCATTAGTCATTATCCTCCGAGAATAAAAATTCATTTAAGAAGTCTTTTTCGACTTGTTCCTGTCTTGTTAAAACAATCTCTTCTTCATCAACTTGAGTGTAACCTAAAAGAACAATCTTTTTAGGATTAAGTGCATGAATTTCAGCATAAGTTGACATATTAGCGATTGGTGTTCCAAATTTTATAGCAGACACGATATAAAAGTCTAAATATTCACTTGCTCTAAGATAAACTTCTTCAATAGAAGAACCTGATGCAAGTAAATTTAAATCTGGATACAAAGCAGTATACAAATCATTTTCGTCTGTAAATAAAACCATTGGGTAGATATATTTTCTCATTACGACCTCACAAATTTAAATAAATTCCTACTATGATTTTACTACCAACTAACGCAAAAGTCCAACAATTTAACAAAAATTTATCATTTAACTTAAATTATTGTAATCAAATACTAACATAAAAAAAGTAGTTTGTAAATACCTAATTTGAAAATTTTTTTTAAAAAGTCCGAAAATTTAAGCGTTTTGGTGAAATTTTAGTAGATTTTGATATAATTTTATCTAGCATTATCCTTTATTTTTTAATGTCATATACATTATTAAATATACTATATAATATATAACATTATATAAAGGCTTTATCACGTTAAGGTTAAAAAGAGTGCAATCTAGGCACTCTTTTTAACCTAAAAAGTCATATTATTCTTCTTCAATTTGAGTTGAATCTTTAAAGTAAACATTAACTGTTGCTTTTGTTCCTTTAACCTTTAATTTTTTAGATGCATTAATTTCATTTTTCATAACATTACCATGATTTAATTGATTCAAATTACCATCTTGTTCTTCATAAATATAAACCATAGCACTTTCAATATAGTAATTTACTGAGGCTCTAAGATTTTCAGTTGCATCAATTTCAGCACTTAAACACTTGTCACCAAGAGAGATATTAACATCTCCAGAAGCAAGGTCTGCAAATGTTAAATTAACATCTTTTTCAGAAACAATTTCAACATTTCCTTTAAGACCAGTTGCTGTTAATTTTCCACCACATTTAATATTGATTGAAGTGCTGTCAGTATTTTTCAAATTAACATCACTTGATAATGTTTCAATTTTAATTGAGCCATTAGCAGAATACATTTGAACTTTACCAATTCTTGTGAAAATATCAGCATTTCTAATAACTTTTGTTTCTTTATCTTGACCAAGATAAATATTTGCTCTTACAGTATTAACTTTAATCTTACTTGAAACTTCTTTAACAAAAACTTTACCTGTGTTAGATTCTACTTCTAAAATACGAGCAGTTCCAACATCAACTAAACCTCTCTTAGTTACAAGTTTACCATCATACATTTTTTGAATAATGATATTACCAGAAGTAGTAACAATGCTTGCAGGATTTGAAGCACCTAAAAGTTTAATTTCAACACTACCTGATTTTGAGACAATATCAGTTTTTCCACTGATAGTAATACCCTTATCTTTTGTTTCTTCACCTTCATGGAAAGCATAAGAAATTTTACCATAGTTTGTTCTTGCAGTAAAATGAGTTGCTGAACGGAACTTGATTGTTCCTTGATCAGTTGTTGCATTTAAAGTTGATACACTTTCTTTTTCAACAGTAATGCTACCTCTATTACTTGTTAAAGTATAATTTTTAGCATCAACTGTCTTTACGCAATCTTTATCAATTACAATAGAATTATTTGTCTTATATGTAAAACTATTTGCTTCAACTTTAGTTCCGTAATTAATCTTACCATTAGAATTAATTTCAACTAAATCAAATCTAGGAATTCTACTTTCACCTGCTTTTTTAGTGAAAGAAACTTCAGAACGAGTTGAATTTATAATAATATCTTTTTTAAACTTACTTTCATCGGCGATGTCACCAAGAGGAATAAACACCTTGATAAATCTTTCAGATGTTGAACTTTCATAAATAAAAGTTTTAAATTCTGTAACAGTAATTACAGCATTACCCATATCATCTTTTGAAACATCAAAAGTAGGGTCATCTTTTGAAGTAGTAAGACCATTGAAGTTTTCATAATATTGAACCATGTATGCTCTAGAACTATCGTCTGTAAATGCAATTTCAACAGGAATTTCATAACAATTCACAACAATACCACTAAATGTGCTATTGCTTTGACCATATTTTTTAACAAGTCTATCTGAAATACTAACTGCAATTGGCTCTCCTTTTTCGTTAGCAGTTCCTGTTAATCTACCTCCAAGCGACACATATCTAATACCAAATAAACGAACACCTGGCATTATAAAAAGTCCTATAACAAATAAAACAATTCCACCTAAAATGGAAACAAGAGTAATAAGTGCAACCGTAGCAAATCTATTAGTCATAATACACCACTCCCCCTTTATAATATATATTTTTTATTATTATAACAAATAACAATAATTAATGTCAAACAAAGATAAAACTTTTTTAAGATTATTTTTACTAAAAGCATTCATAAGAAAATTATAAAAAAAATAATGTTTTTAAATTAAATAAATCCAAAATTAACATAAATAACAATGTCATCGACAATTGTTTTATTAAAATAGAAACAACCATTCACTTCTTATTTTGTTATAAAAAAGTAATAATTATTGTATTTTTACACACTAATTTTTATCCAATTTTTTAATTAAACTATTAATGTTTTTTATCATTAATAAATAAATATAAATTAAAAAACAAAATTAAAAAACTGCAAATTTTCTTATATTTTGCAGTTTTTAATGTAAATTTCACATATAAATAAACATATTTTGCACTTTTATTTTTTTTGCGTTTTTATAATAATTAAAATAATTCATCATCAGTTGAAACTTCAACATCACTAAAATCTTTAAGTTTTAAAGATGAAGGAATATCATTTGTATCAATATTTTGCATTTCATCACTAGCATCTATATTTTCATAAACTTCGCTC
>JAFTMY010000065.1 GCA_017452165.1 Clostridia bacterium
ATTTTTAAAGACTAAATTAGGTCTTAGAGAATATTTTAAGACGGAAACTGCCATTATGTGCTGTCATGGAGGAAATGGTGAAAATGGAATTCTAGAGGCTGTATTTGAGTCATGTGGTATTTATTCTTCTGCTGGAAATATTGATTCCTTAGCAGTTTGTATGAATAAATATTTGTTTAAACAAATGATGTATGGTTTGAAAATTCCTACTGTAAAAGGATTTAAGATTAATGAAAAGGAGTATTTAAGTAATACTGATGAAATTATATGTAAAATAAAAAAAATAAATTTTCCAATAGTATTAAAACCAAATAATGGTGGTAGTTCAATTGGTTTATTTATAGTTAATAATATAGGAGAATTAGAAGAAAAATTAGGTTATGCTTTTGAATTTGATTCAGAAGTGTTAATTGAAAAATATATTCCTAAGACTAGAGAATTTAATGTTGCAGTCTTGGGGGATTATAATGATTTTGAGTTATCTGAAATTGATGAGCCATTAAAGGAAAATGAAATATTGACTTTTTCAGATAAATATTGTTCGAGTCGAAGTGGTAAATTAGGTAAACTAAATAATGATAATAAACTATCAATGGCCAGTAGTTTTAGAAATTTTCCAGCAAATATAAGTGATAGAATTAAAAATAGATTATATAAATTAACTAAAAAGATTTTTAAATCTTTAAATTTGAGGGGCGTTGTTAGAATTGACTATTTATATGATGAGATTAATAATAAAATTTATGTCTGCGAAGTTAATGCAATTCCTGGATCATTAGCATATTATTTCTTTAATAACGACAAACTAATAATTAATGAATTTGTAATAAAACTCATTAAATTAGCAAAAAAATACAAAAATAGTAAATTTTGCGTTAAAAATGAATTTATTACTGATATTTTAAATTAAAATTTTAAAAACGAGTTTTATTTTTGTATAAAATGCTTTTTTTTGTTTTGCTTTTTTAATTAATTATTGTATACTAGATATATAATTTTAATTATAAAGGGGTTATATGGATAATTTTTTCAGTAATGCTTTTGATTATAGTATGTTTAAAAAGGCTATGAAGGTTACAAATGGTGAATCAATTATTATCAATATTTCATCAACCGATAGTAGTTTGTTTCCTCCTGCAAAAACTAGTGGTAAAAACTTAAATCAAACTCCTAGAAAAAATATGAGCAGTAAGTTTGAACCATCTCCATTTGGTAAATTTTTTGGTAATAAAAAGAAAAATTCTGCCCCTATTGATATGAGTGACTTTACTTCTTGGAAGAGTAAAAACTATCGTGGTGCTGAAAAGTCTCTTGATGAAGATACAACTTCGTTTAACCATTTTTCACTTACAAATTATATGCAAGATAATTCAGGTGATAAATTTAATGAACTTGACCAAGCAAGATTTGAACTTCAAAAACCTATTGAGCAACTTCCTATCGATGACCCTAAACTTAAAAAGTTCTCGCTTGATAGTTATATGCATAAGTTGGAAGAAAGTATTTTAGCGAAAGATAAATTTAGAGAAAATGAAGACTTGCTCGAACCTCTTATTAGTGATGATAGAGAAGATGAAGAATTTACAAGAGTTACAAAGAGTATTAATAAGTTCCAACAAGATGAAGACTTTAGTTCAATGGATATTAACTTTGAAAGTTTTGCATTTGATGATAACACTAAGGGAACAGAGTATAGTTTAGATCAAGATGAACTTGATAAGGTTAAAAGAAGACTTGAAAGAATGGAGAGACATTCTAAAAAGAATGAAACAAAACCTACTGAATTACTTTTACCTGAAAACTTTGATGTTGATGGCGTTGATGAAGATGAAGTTGAAAAAGAACCAGAAGTTATTGACCCTGTAGATAATATGTTTGCTGAAAAAGGTGAGGGAACTCAAATTGTTGATGGTGTTGATGATATTGGTAAATCGTCTCGTGGTAGAAAATTAAATGAAGTTGTAATTAATAAAGATGGTAATAAAACTCCAAATGTTTCAGTTAAAAGACCAATCTTATTTACACCAACATTTGAAGAAGAGCCAGAGGTTGTTGCTGAAGAACCTGCACCAGTTGAAGAACCTAAGGTTGAGATTAATGTTGAACCTGAAACTCTTAAAAAGAGCGATGTTCTTACTAAAGAAGACTTTAAAGACATCACTCAAGACTTTATGTCTAAGTTCTCAGAACTTTATAAAACAACAACAGGTAAAAATGTTGATGAGCCAAACTATCAAGGATATCAACAACCAATTGTGCCTCCAACTCCATATTATGAGCAACCAATTGTTGATCAATATCAACAACCTGCTCCACAACAATATGATTATCAAGAGTTAATGGATTATAAGACTGCACATACCGAACTTCAAATGAAGTTCCATGAACTTGTTGAAGATAAATATAAGACTGATAAAGAAACTGAAGAAAAAATTAAGAAAATTGAAGAAGAAAGAAATAAAATTGATGAAGAATACAAAAATAAGCTTAAAGAAATGGAAGAAAATTATAGCAAGAAATATGAAGAATTTAAGCAAAAAATGTATTTAGATAAGGTAGCACAAGAAAAACAAATTAAAGAAAATGAAGAAAAGATTAAGATAAGAACAAAAGAAGAAAATAAATCTAAAAATAAGGCGGAAACTTTAAAGAAAGAATTAAAATCTTACTTTGATTTATCAAATCTCGAAATGGAAAAGAAATTGCTTGAGGCTACATCAAAAGTAGAAAAAGAAGAAAATCAAAAACTTCAAGATATTATCTCTCAAAAATCTGTTGAGGTTGTTGAAAAAGTTGTTGAGGTTGAAAAGATTGTTGTTCAACCAACTGAAAAAGTTATCGAAAAAGTTGAAGAACAACCAAAAACAACTCCTAAAAAGACTACAAAACCTAGAACAAGGAAAAAATCAAGAAAGATTGATAGAGATATCATTGGTGGAATTAATTTCTAATAATAAAAACACTATTTTAGATTTGTTTAATACAAATTTTTATAAAATAGTGTTTTTTTATGATAAAATTATGTTAGTTTATGCTTTAAAATAATAGAAATGATTTTAGATGTCCCATCTACTATTTTTTCTTTTTCAATATTGTTGTTAATTATTTTACTATTATCTTTTAAGTATTTTATTTTCAAAATAAAATTATCAATATTTAGTTCATTTTGATTTAAAAAAGAACATAAGTTTTTGCTTGCTAGATATTTTGTATTTTCAATTTGGTCACCTCTAGAACTTTTTTTTGGAAGAGGGATAAATATTGTTAAAATCTTATTGCTTAAAAGTTCAAAACAAGTATTTGCTCCTGCTCTAGATAGAGCATAATCACATGCTTTTAATAAAAGAGGCATATCATTAAAAAATTCAATTTGTCTATAATTATTATGCTTAATTTTATTATTTATATTGTTTTTACCAGTTAAATGTATTACATAAAAATTTTCACATATTGTATTTATATTATTAAAAATAAATTCATTTATTGCTTTTGCTCCAAGGCTTCCACCAGTAACAAGAAGTAGGGGTTTATCTGTTTTTATATTTAAATTCTCTTTTGCTTGATTTTTTGAAAAATTACTTAATTTTATGGGCATTCCAGTAAAAATACACTTTTTTTTATCAATATTTGCAGTTTTTTCAAAATTTGTGCAAATAATTTTAGCGTATTTTTTAGCAATTTTGTTTGCAAGTCCCATAGTTAAATCGCTCTCATGACAAATTACAGGAATATTCATTTTTTTTCCTGCTATTGTAACTGGAAGACCAACATATCCACCTTTTGAAAAAATGATTTTGGGTTTATATTTTTTTATAAGTTTTATGCTTTCTTTTATACCACGATTTAATTTAAATGGGATTAAAAAATTAGAAAAAAGTTTTGCACGATTTAGTTTTACAGTTGTTATTTCTTCATAACAATAACTTGTTTTGTTTTTAATGAGGTCTTTTTCAATACCATTTTTTGAACCAACATAAATTATTTCACTAAAATATTTATTTAATTCATCTTTAAGTTTTATGTTTAATGTGGTGTGACCAGCAGTGCCTCCACCTGTTAAAAATATACAATTTTCCATATTATTATATTATGCAAAAAGTGTTATTAAAATTCTATATCTAGTATTAAATTGATATTGACTTTTTATTTCTATTATGCTAAAATTTTTGTAAATAGAAATTAAAATTTTAGAGGTGAATTATGGCAAATAAACCGGCTTCAGCCTTAAAGGCAATGATAGCATATGATGCTTGTCCTTGTAGTCCTGATGATTTAACAGAAAAAGATATTGAAAATTATTATAAGTCATTTAATCAAAATACAAATTATGGACAAGGTAATAAAATTAAATCAGATAAAGAAAAAAAAGATTTAAAAAATAAACTTGGTCATTTTAAAAGTATGCTTAATAGTATTGAGCATTCTGTCAATATGAATTTAAGTGGTCTTGGGTTTAAAATTAATCAAGTTAAACTTGATAGTTCAATTTCTCTTGAAGGTAATGATTGTTTTACAAAATTAACATATTTCCAAAAAAAAGATGGAACTGGAACTCGTGGCAATGTTAATATGAACCTTAACATTAAAAATCTTTTAAAATATCCTGCTGCAGAACTTCGCTTACTTGTTACTGCTAGTATTTTAGAATCAGTAATGAGTAAAAGTGACTTAGAAGGTGGAAACAATATTCAAGATGTTTATAACAAAGATGATAGAGTTATGAGAAATTATAACGCTAAAATTCAAGAACTTAATAAACAAAAAGACTTTAAAAGAGCACACAAACTTTTCTCAGATTATGCTGAAGGTTTTATTAAAGACTATAATAAAGGCATGATGAATAAAGTTGAGGGTGTTGAAAATCTTAATGTAACAAGAAATGTTGTTGAAATGGTTTCAATGATGTTCCTTGAAGGTATGAATGATTCTGAAATTAGACAAGTTGTTAGACATAATTTTGCTCCACTTAATAGAGTTAAGGGTGCAGTTGTTAAAGAGTTAACAACATTTGATGAAGAACATAAGACTAATTATGAAACAATTCGTGAACAAAGATTAGAAAAAATTAATGAAGATGCAATGGCTGCTAAAACTGATAGTGTTAGATTTATGCATCAAAATCAATATAAAGCGCTTGCTGATTTAAAACTTGCAGATAAATTTAAAAAGGCAAAAGGTGATTTAAGTAATCCTGAAAAGAGTGAAATTAAAGACTTTGTTTCAAATTATGCTCAAAATATAGTTAATGGAGTTAATGCAGAAAGACAAGCAAAAGGACTTCCTGCAATTGACCCAGTAAAAATTAAGTTTGTTAATAACCCAGCATCAAAGGCTATGGGTGAATTCCATGAAAGATCTGATAGTCAATGGATTGAAATAAACTTAGCAAAGGTTGGAAATATTGTAGATTTAGCAACTACTCTTTCTCACGAAATTACTCACTATACAGACTCTGCATCAAATAAAAAAGATGGCAAAAAGGCTCAAAATAGCACTACAGGTCTTCTTAATGATATTTCTGAAAATATTTCAGGCAGTGGATTTCCTAAAGGTTCTCCAGCACATAATCTATTAAAAGATGTAAATAAGTATTGTTATGTTGTAAATCCTAATGAAAGAAGGGCAAGACTTAGTGAACTTGCATCATATACATTTATGCTTAAATTTGCTAGTGATGACCCTAGAATGAAACAACAAATAACTGATAGTCTTCAAGGTAGAATGAATTCTAAAACTAAAAAATTAGAGGGAGGATTTATTCAATATCAACAAAAAACTATTGATCATATGAAGAATCTTGATAAAAATATTGAAAAATTTACACAAGAACTTGTTAGTATGAGAATTCCTGAAGATTCAAAAGGTTATAGAATGATTAAAGAGAGAATTGACTACCTTAAACAAGTTAAACAAATTTATCAAAGGGAACAAACTTTACCAGAATATCAGGCTATCAAACAAGCACAAGAAGAACTTGGTCAAAATAATGGTTCTTATGTTCAAACAAGTGCAAATGATAAGTATAATGAAATTCGCTCAGAAGTTACAGGTAATAGTAAAGATTCTACTAATAATCAAGTAAAAAAGAATCAAAAAGAACAAGAAAACTTAAAGAGAATAAAAGAAATGCAAGAAAAACAAAAAGAACAAGAGTTAGATGATTTTGTTAATCAACAACAAATGGGTAGATAATTTAATTTAGATTAATAATAAAAATACACTTTACGATAAATGAAGTGTATTTTTTTATGCAGTAAATAATATAAAACAAATTAATTAATAAATATATGTATTATTTAAAATAATGTCTTAAAATTTAGAAAAATAGTAAGTAATATTGCTAAAATTGAATTATTATGTCAAAAATTTAGCAGTTTTATGATTTTTTTGTTTGCAAAATATTTAATGTTTGTTATAATTTTGATTATAATGAGGATTATTAGGAGGCTTTGATGGCTGAAGCAAAAAGTAAAAAAAGCGTAGATAAGGAAAAGAAATTAAAAGAATATGATGCAAAAGATATACAAATTTTAGAAGGTCTTGATGCTGTTAGACTTAGACCGGGTATGTATATAGGAACAACTGGTTCAAGGGGACTTCATCACTTGATTTGGGAAATCGTTGATAACTCAGTTGATGAAGCATCAAATGGACATTGTTCAAGAATTATTGTTACACTTCATGCAGATGGTTCAATTACTGTAGAAGATAACGGAAGAGGTATTCCTGTTGCTATGCACCCACAAAAAAAGGTGTCAGCAGCAGAAGTTGTATTTACAGAACTTCACGCAGGTGGTAAGTTTAATAATGACAATTATAGTTACTCAGGTGGTCTTCACGGTGTAGGTTCATCTGTTGTAAATGCTCTTTCTCGTTGGCTGAAACTTGAAGTTCGTAGAGATGGAAAAAAATATGTTCAAGAGTATGCAAGTAAAGAAGGGTTAGATGGTAAGGTTAAAGGTGGTGTTCCACTTTATCCACTTAAAGAGGTTGGTGTTTCAGCAACAACAGGAACAACAGTTACATTTATGCCA
>JAFTMY010000066.1 GCA_017452165.1 Clostridia bacterium
CCTTACTAATTGAGCCAATTTGTTTTGCATAAGAATAATACATAGCAAGTTGAGCACTAGTTGGTGCAGGGTCAAAACCCATATCACACTTGCCAATAATTGCTACAAACTGTTCCCAAGTTAAGTTATCTTTCTCTACATCGATTGGTTCTTCCTCAATCTCTGCTAAAAACTCATTAGGATTTTTAATAATAGTGTTATATGCTTGAACAAACTTTGCAATTTCAATGTAAAGTCTAGAATCTCTTACCATTGACGCAGCACTAACTTCACCTTCAACATCAACAACTAACATATAGTCCCCCAAAATAAATATCAATACAATAATAGCATATCAAAACTAATTTTGCAAACTAAATTTTATAAACAATATCATCTAAAATTAAATTTTTTATTATTTTTCTACAATTTGTTAATCTTATAAGGAATATTTTTAATTTTTATAAAAATTATTAAAAATAAAAACAGCATATTATTTATGCTGTTTTTTTATTATTTCTTTTTCTTATGATTAACAAGTATTGTTCCAAACATAATTCCGTCATCATCTTTTTCATTATTTGGTTTATTAGGTTTATAACTACTTTGTGGAACAGTTTTATAATCATCTTCGTTCATAAGACCATTAATAATAGCCCCGTTAACTCTCGGACCATTTTTTCTTACCTGCACAGTCGCATTACTTTGTGGTCTATTTTGAGAGGTGATTTTTCTATTTGCTTCTGTTCTTCTTTGAGTAGATAATACACTGATTTTAGGAAGAAGTTCACCTTTTTCTTCATTATCAAAACTCTCATAACTTGTAAGTTTTGAATTCTCTACTTCATTTTTATCATCACTATCATCATCAAATGCTGAAAAGTTAAAGTTTAACTTTTTATTTTCTTTTTTATCACTTATTTTTGTAAGTTTTGTGCTATTATTACCAACATTTACATTATTAGGTTTATCAACTAAATATGAATTTATATCCGTAACAAATCCAGCCCCTGCCCCAGCACCAAAAATACTAGTCTTAACTGCTTTATTAGAAGTATCCTCTTTCACTTGAGATTCTTCTATTTCTTTAGTTTTAACAACATTATTATAAAAATTAGACCTACTGTTATTTACTTTTTTATTACTATTGTTAAATAAAATATTTTGTCCACCATTATTTGAACCAGTATTAAACACCTTTGTATCTAAGTTATCATCTTGACTATCATCAACATTATTATAAGTTATTTTTTCAGTTTTATTAATTTTATTATAAGCAATTTTTTCAGATTGATTAGACTTATTATAACTATTTGAAACCGAAGTATTAACAGGTGTTGTTTTTGCAGTTGTTTTATCTTTTATTACAGTATCTTTCTTAAAGTTATTCATATTATAACCATTTTGAACCATCATTTTTGGATTCATAATACCTGCTAAACCATAAAGTGGTTGATTGTTTTGATTAACCTTTTGAACACTTGTAGTTTTATTATTTACGCCACCAACATCAATGTTGTATTTATCTTGTTCTTTATTTACTACACTACTAACATTATTAGAAACATTTTCAGTATTTGTTTTTGTTTCAGTTTTATTATTTTCTGAGAATAATTGACCTAAATAACTATCTTGAATAATGTGCATTTTAGGCTTATTCATATTTTCATTAGAAACCAATTCACTTTCTTCCTTATCTTCATTTTCATCTTCTGTAAAATCATAAAATTTAGTGTAATCCATATCTTCTGAATATTCTTCATAAATTATATCATCACTATAATCAAAGTAATCACCACTTGTTGTTCTTCCTGAAATTGTTTCATTAGTATTTACACTAGATTTTTCATCTGATTTTAAATTTTCACTTGTTTTTGTATCTTCTTCATCTAATTCATTTATAAAATCATCAATTTCATTTAATAAATCATCAATAATTTTATCTGATTCATCAACTGCTGACTTATATTCTTCATCTTCATCAAATTCAACTTGTATTTCTTCTTCTGCAAAAATATCATTATTAAATACATCGTTTTCAATTGTATCTTCATCTAAAATTTCAACTTTTTTAATCTCATTATCTATTTTTACATCGTTATTATTATTTATAAGGTTATCTGAATTTTCTTCAACAACATTTTCGCTAGATTCTTCAATTAAATCTGTTGTTAAATTTTCATTTAATTTTATAAATTTATCTTTATAAACCGCTACAAAAGTCTTATCTTCTTCAAGTGGCATTTCAAAAATATAGTTTTCCCAATGCGAAAATTTAAGATTATCACTTGGTGGAGTTGGCTTAGTAGGAAGTTTTATAGGTGTTCCATAAATTGCTGTTTCTTGTAAAATAACTGTCTTTTTATCACTATCTAAGAACGTATATGTATATTTTTTTGGATACGCCTTAAAATTTGCATAAACATTTTCATCTGAGTAAACTGCAGAAACATCACTGCTCCAGCCATCAAATTTATAATAAAATTCGTTTGTTTCATTTTTTTCAAGATAAAGGTCAGAATAATCTGCACCCTTTCCATAAGGAACTTCAACAGTTTTTAAGAGTGTAGTTTTGTCATCGCTATAAAAATTCACAATAAACTTATTAACTTTCTTTATAAATATTGCACGAACTACTGTGTCTCCATTTTCATTTAAATAGTTTTTATCCCAACCAGCAAACTCATAAGAAAATTCTTTTGTTGGAGTTTTTACAGGCACAGGCAAAATTTCTGTTCCAGAAAAATTCTTTGATTTATCTGAGTAAACAGTTGTAACTTCATGCTTGCTAAATTTTTGCGAATTTTTAAAAAGCATATTTCTAATATCATTAGTCTTTACATTTTTATAATCTAAAAATAAGAATACTGCAAGCAATACTACAAAAGCAATAACAAGTGCAATTGTAATATACCCCACAATTGTTCTTTCATTAATTAATTGTTCTAATAAAAAGTAATTATTCATAAAAACTCCTAATACTCTCTCTTTATGTTATATTTTGCTATTTTTTTAAGCAAAAGTCAAATTTATTTATTTCATTGAATTATTATTTAAAATAAATAATTAATTTTTTATTAATTATTCCATACTTTTAAGAGATTCAATCATATTAATTCTCTTAACATTTAAATAACATATTCCCATAATTGAGAAAACTGTTAAAACAACTATTAAATATGAGAAGAAATAACTTAAAAATCCAATATGACTTACATAACTTAAAATATTAACTTTATTAATTGATAAAACAGCCAAAAGAAGTGGATAACCTAAAAACACACCTAAAAAACAGCCAATAACACCCATAAATAAAATTTCCAAAAATAGCGAAAATACAATGCTTGATATGTTTCTACCAATAACTTTTAAGGTAGCAATTTCTCTTATTCTCTCTTTTGAAATTAAAAATACAAGGTTAAATAAAACAACAATTGCAAGAGCGACTGCAAACACCTTAAGTGTTGATGTCATAACACTAACTGAACTTATCTTTGTATTCATACTACTTATTGAATCTTGCAAAGTTGTTGCAGTATTTGTTCCATTTATTTCATTTATAAAATTAATTTTTTCTTGAGTTACATTATCACAATTAATCCACATACCTTTAATTTTATAAATATCTTCAAATCCAAGTTCATCACAAATATAAATACCATTTAAAACACTTGTTTTTATAATATTCGTAACAACTAAATTTTTATTTATATCACCTAGTGAAACTACTATCTCATCACCTACAATTATATTAAACTCATCAGCAATAGATTTTGAAACAAAAACATCTTTTTTCTGCAATTTTATATTAGTTAAAGTTGAATTTTCATTAATTTTATATAAATTTATACCTCTTTGAAGAGACTTACTCTTCAAATTAACATACAATTTTTCATAGACTTCATAATTTTTTAAGCCATTTAATTCTTTGATTTTCTCTTCAAAATTCTTTGATTCATAAGTAGTTGTAATATCATATCTAAAGTTATTTCCAAGGTCATAAGAAACACTATGTTTTAGTGTATCGCCTATTCCAAAACCACATAAAAGAAGTGCAAAACAACCAGCAATACCAATTATTGCCATAAAGGTTCTAATTGGTTTTAACTTAATGTTTCTAAGTGCCATTTTAAAAGAAAATGGTAATTTTCTAAGCAATTTACTTTTTTTATTTCTCTTACTTCTTTTTGAAAAAGATTTTGAACTGCTAACTTGAAACTTTAAACAATCTATCGGCTTCTTTCTCATAATACTTTGACAAGCAATTCTTGCAACAATATATCCAAGAAGAGTAACACCTAATATAACTAAAAGTATTAAATGATATGGAATCGATAATCTCATATACTCATTTGGAAGACTATAAACTAAATTATATTTAATAAACATAATAGGTGGAATCATTAAAACCCCAAAAAAACTTCCAGCAATCGAACCTATTATACATAAAATTGCACCAAATTTTGAGTAATGTCTTATGATTTTTTTATTAGGAATACCAATAGACTTAAGCGTTCCGATTTTTTGTTTTTCTTGCAAAACAAGTTGGTCAATTGTGGTTAAAATAACCAAAACAGATACAAACAAAAATATAAGTGGAAAGACATAAATCATTTTTCTAGTTTGCTTTATTTCATCAGTTAAAACAATAACTGAATCAATAGTATTTTGCTTAAAAGAATAAACTAAATTATTTGGACTCACTTTCTTATAATAATCTTCAACTTTTTTTATAATATCATCTACATTTTGGCTAACTGTTTCATTATTTATCGCCTTAACCAAAATCTGATTATAAGGTGCATCTTCAATTAAAATTTCCGAATCTCTTGTAATTTCTTTTAAACAATAATTAAGTTCATTTAAAAACAAATCTTTTGTGATAAATACAGGCCAAGAAGAGTTTACATCTGCACACTCATCAAGAGAACCTGTTCCTGTGATTAAAAATTCTAAATTTAGTTCGTAAACTTCTCCACAGTATTCATATTTTAAGTTTATTGTAAGTTCATCAAAACCTACCTTTATTTTATTATCTTCTGCAACCTTTTTGTCTATGATACAACCCCACATACCTGATTCTTTATAAGGTGTAGAAATCTTACCATCGTAAACATAGACCTTACCATTATTTGAAACTGAACTATCTACAACATTCAAATTACTTTCAAAATAATATCTTTTATCAAATTTGATATTTTCTTTTTCAAAAAATTCTTCATCTTCTATTGTTACTTTATCAACATAAAACCATGCATCTGCAAGATTTGTTTCTTCAAAATAAGTGTTTATAACTTTATTAAGTGTTGAATAGTTTGTAACAAGTCCAGATAAAAGCATACTTGCTAAAAATACAATTAAAATAACTGATATAAATTGTTTGAAATTTGAAATGAAAGTTCTTTTTGTTAATTTTTTAAAGACTTTATTCATTAAATTTCAATCTCCTCAATCGATTTTGGATTTTTTTGTATTTCGTCGCTATAAATTTTACCATCGCTAATTTTAATTACCCTATCTGCAATTTGGGCAAGATTACTGTTATGGGTTACAATAATAACAATTTTATCTTTATTTTGATTTACATTTTGAAGTAGTTTAATAATCTTTTTACCAGTTTTACTATCAAGAGCACCTGTTGGTTCATCGCAAAGAAGAACTGTTGGATTTTTTATAATCGCTCTTGCAATAGAAACACGTTGCTGTTCACCACCAGAAAGTTCGCTTGGGAAATTATCAATTTTACTCTCAAGTCCAACAAGTTTTAAAGCATCTATCGCCTTCATACCACCTGGAAGTTCTGCAAGTTCAACATTTTCAAGAGCAGTTAAGTTTGGCATAAGATTATAAAATTGGAAGATAAAACCAACAACTTCTCTTCTATATAGCGCAAACATCTTTTCAGATAAATTTGTAATATCAACACCTGCAATATTTATTGAACCATCAGTAACTGTGTCCATACCACCAATTAAGTTTAAAAGTGTTGACTTACCACTACCACTTGCACCAAGTATTACAACTAATTGACCTGTGAAAAATTGAACAGAAACATTGTCAAGTGCCTTAACTTCGTCATTTTCTCCATAATATTTAGAAACATGAGAAACAGTCAATGTTCCAACATATTTCTCATCAAAAATCATATCTTCTCTTTTCATTTTTACCTCGCAAGTGTTTCTATTTTTATAATTGACACTTTTTATAATTGTCTTAAAAATATCAATAAATATACATTATAATTATAATAAAAATAATCGACCTTGTAAAATAAAAAAACAATAACTATTCATTTATATTATTTTATTAATAATAATTTAATATTTATTTTTATAATTTAATTCAAAATTTTTAAAAAATTTATTCAATTCAAATTGAAAAATACATAAGATAGTGGTATACTTTACTTGTTTTATTAAAACTCTTTGGAGGGATTTATGAAAAAATATGATATTTGCGTATTTGGTGGTTGTTCACTTGATATGACATTTTTCCAAAATGAAGATGGCTCTTATCCGACTGTTCCTGCCGTTTGTGTTCCAGGTGGAAAAGGCTCAAATCAAGCAGTTGCTGCATCTCGTGCAGGTTCAAAAGTTGTTATGATTTCAAGAATTGGAAAAGATGAAACCGGCTACGCAATTTTAGATAACTTACTTAAAAATGGCGTTGACATTTCTGGCGTTGATATTGTTGACGGACTTAGCAATGATAGTAGTAAAATTTATGTTGAAAATAATAGTAAAGACAATCATATTACAAGAGAAATTGGTGCAATAGATAGTTTTACAACTGATATGATTGAAAAAAATAAAGATATTATTCTTGGTTCAAAAATGGTTGTTGCTCAAATGAAAGCACCAAAAGAAGTAAGTGTTGCACTTATCAACTTTTGTCACGAAAATAATATTCCAATCACCGTTACCCCTTGTAGACCTGACAAACTCGCCATATCTGAAGCAGGAAATGCTGAACTTATAGATAAAATTTCTTATATCACAGCAAACAAAAAAGAGTGTGAAACAATTTTTGGAACAAGTGATATTACTAAATGTATTAAAAAATATCCTAACAAATTAATTGTTACTTTAGGAGATAAAGGTGTCACATACTATGACGGCAAAAAAGTTCAAAAATTTGACCCATTAGTTGTTGAAAACATTGTAGATACAACAGGTGCTGGAGATACATTTAATGGAAATTTAACAAGTTTAATTGTTAAAGATGTTCCACTCAAAACGGCTATCGAAAAAGCACAATTTGCCTCTGCTATGAAACTATCTAAAATGAGCGCTCAGGCAGGTATGCCAAAACAAGATGAGTTAGAAGAATTTATACGAGAGTATAATAGTAGAGTTTTTTTTTACAGAAATGAATTCAATATGATATATAAAAGAGTTGAAAAGGTCAGTGAAGATATAAAAATGCTTCATAGAACAATCACTCGCAAACCAGATAAAACATTTGTAACTGAGTCAGATATTTTTATTGAAAATTATCTAATTTCTGAGATAAAAAAACACTACACTACCGATAATTTCGTAACTGAAGAAAATAATCCTACAAATGAAATAACTGATAGAACTTGGGTTATTGACCCAATTGACGGAACTCATCACTATATGAAAAACTCAATATTTTGGGGAATTCAACTTGCATTTGTTGACAAGGGTGAAACTCAATTTTCAATAATTTATTTACCAAAACTCGGTGAAATGTATTATGCTTTAAAAGATTATGGAACATATCTTAATCACATCAAAATTTCATTTGATGATGAAGTTACAATTGATCAATGTTGTGTTGAGTTTTGTGGTTCTATTCATAAATTATTTGAAGAAAAAAGTGCTATCTTAAAAAAGATAACACTTGAAGATATTAAAGTTGCAAACATTATGCATATAAATGCTTGTTGCACAGGATTTACAAACTTAATTAGTGGAAGAACTGATGCAATGATTCTTTCAACTAAAAAGCCTTGGGATATACTTCCTGGTATGTTTTTAGTTAAAGAGTATGGACTTGATTTAGTAAAACTAAACAACCTTGAACTTTACTCAAAATGTAGTAAACTTACTGAGTATTTAACAAAATAGTTAAAACAAATATCACAAATAAATAGTAAAAGAGCAAAATTTATATATCAATAAATTTGCTCTTTTCTTATTTTCATGTTTTTTATAATTAACAAATAAAAATTTTATTTTTTAAATGAAGGACCACTTTTTTGGAATAACATTTCTTGCTGTGCTTGCATATCTGCTTCATTTTGTTTTTGAATTTCTCTTAATGCTTCATTTACTTTATTCATACCAATTTCATGGAAAGTAAATCTATCTTTATTAAAATTTGCTCCTTCATATTCTCTATGGAAATGATTATGATGTGGGTGGTCTGAACAAGTAAATGGTGCTCTTCCAGGTTCTCTAACCCCCATTCTTTGGAGAACACTTGTAGGCTCTGGGCAATGTCTACAACATCTACCTACATTTTCACCTGCCCCATGTCTAAATCCATGGTCAGCATGTCTTTCCATTCTATCAAGTGCTGCAAGAAAATTACCATCAGTTTTTGCAGGGCAACGTCTATAAGGGAAACCCTCTCTTGGTCCAGGACCTCTACCAGTTCTATGAGGACCACCAAGACCAAAACCAAACATTCTTTCACCATTTCTGCAATCTATTCCACCAAAAATAGATTCTCTCTCTCCTGGATTAAACAAATTACGAATATCATTAGCAAAACCATTTATTCCTCTTTCAATACCACTAAGACCAAAACCACTATCCCTCATTCTTCTTCTTGCTATATTTCTAGCATCAGCATCACTTAGTGGACCACCACTATGTTCATGCATATCTCTAAAAAGCCCGAAAAGAGAATAATCACTCGCACCGAAGAGAAGATTATCATATCTTCCTCTTTCATTTCTTTCCATCATAGTCATTCTCATCATTCTAGCAGTTTCAATTTCTCTTTGTCTAAGTTTTTCTTTGTTATAGTTGTAATTTTTGAGCATTTTTTCCCATTCTCTTCTCTGCTCAGGAGTTAAATCTGAAATATCATAATAATTTGGGTCACCATAAAATGAACCACTATTTAAAATCTTTTTCTTAGGTTTTCTAGGTTTTACAGGAACTTCCTTTTCAAAGTTATCTTCTTCCTTAGGTTTCTTTGGCTTATTATTATTAAACACACCTTGTCTAATTTTTTCTTCTAAAAGTTTCTTAACTTCCTGCCACATAAAACCTTTATCTTTGATTTTATCAATAATATGTTGAAGCATAACTCTGTGATCTTCATACTCACTCTTATGTTTTTTAAGTCTATTATTTAAAATCATAAGTGTATTTTTATGGTCTTTTTCAAGTTTTTTGAGAGCCTTTGCATTTTTACTTTTTATAGAAAGTTTCGCAAAAAAAGATTGACCTTCTAAATTTGGGTTCTCTAAATCGTATACCATTTTTTCATAATTATTTTCTTCATATTTTATTTGGTCAGTAATTAAATCAATGGTTGCTTTATCTTGATTTAATTGATTTGTTTCAAGATCAAACGCCTTACCACAAAGAGAATTTTTTAAATCCTTATAAACCTTTGTATCTTTTCTAATAAATTCATTTATCTCAACAATATTAAGACTAGAATATTGAAAATCCTTCATAATCGCTCCTATTTTAGTATAAATCAATATTTAGATTCTTTTATAATTTTTATTAATTATAAACCAATTATTTCTTTTTGTAAATAATAAATTTATTCATATTAAAAATTTATAAAATTAATAAGATGTTTCGTCAATAACCTTTCCTAAAAGATTGATAATTTTTATGCTTTCATTATCAGCGATAGCAACTGTTGGCTCGCTACCCCTCCTTGGTCTTGCTGGAGAACCAACGCAAATACGAATTACACCCTGTTCTTTAAAAATAAATGGTATATGAACATGACCTTGCAAAATAATCTCTGCGCCATAAAGTCCAAGATTCATATCATTAAGTCTATGACCATGACATAAAAAAGCAGTTCTACCATTTAAATTCTCATAAGTTTGGTCAAAAATTTTAAATTCAGCATAAAAAGGCTCAAAGTACCAGTCATTATTACCCCTTACAACTACAACTTTGTCTGCTATTTCATTTAATTTATTAACCATTTCTTCAGCATCTGTTCCAAAAATATCTCCAAGAAGCAAAAGTTTATCTGCTTTTAACTGATGAAATAAATCAAGAACTTTATCAAAAGCACTAATTGAACCATGAAAATCTGCTGCAATTAAGAATTTTTTTGTTTTATTATCTACTGTTTTTTCCATGTATATTCCTTTACTTTCTAAATAAATTAAATAATTATTTTTGTTATTTTTTTATAATTATACTTAATTTGTATTTTCATTATAAAATTGTTATTTTTTCATATATTTATTTTTTTTAAAACTAAAGTAAAAATCTCTTGGCAAGCCAAGAGATTTTATTTTAAATATTTAAAAGTTCAATATAACTTGCCTTGTTAGATGCTGCAAAGAAAAGATATAATCTTGGACCACTATCTTTTCCAAATAAAAGATTATAGAAAATCTTGAAATATTTTTGTTGAACAGCAATATTTTCTTTTTTAGTTAAATTTGGATTATTTACACAGTTATAAATAAATTGTTGAACTTCCTTATCTTTTACTGTTTCAGCATTATATAAATAATCATATAATTTTTTAACAACTGCCTTTTCTTCATCTTGTAATGTATCAGCAAACTCTACATTTTTAGCATCTAAAAGTTTGAAGATTTTTTCAGGTTGATAAGTATTAATAAAATATGTTGCCTTTTCAAATCTTTCATCTGCTCTTGGTGTCCATTCAAGGTCAATTGCAGAAACTGCTTTTACTAAACTTTCATGATTAAAGTTTACAATTGGTGCTAAACTTGAAATTGTGTTAAATGATGTTTCATTTTGATATTTTACACCATCTAAAAGACAAAGGTCAAAAAGAGATGTTGTAAATTCATCTGCCTCGCCTGCAAGATATGCTGCTAAACCTTTATCAAATTCTGAGTAATGACGAATAATTGTATCATCAAAATAGAAATTGTAAGCATCTTCTGGATCATACTTAGCAAAAAGCCAACGAATAACTTCAGGTGTATAGAATTTCATAGCACCTGCAGGAGTAATATTTACACCACTTGAAGAGTGCATACTTGATACTCCTTGGAAACCAAGCCAACCATAACCTTGGAAAGTTGGTGGTTCAATACCAAAGATTTCACGAGCAATAACTGATGAAACATCATAACTTCCACCAGGAGTTGCGTGGTCGATACCACCTGCTTCAAAGTCAACACCTTCAACACCCCAACGCATTGGCCAGTCAACTTTCCAACCAAGTTTAATGTTAAAGTATGAAAGAACGTTTACTGTTTCTTGCTTTCCACAAGCCTTGCAATGATAAGTAAGTTCATGTGTTTCGTCATTATAACTATCAATAACTGTTGAATCTTTTAAACACTCTGAGCAGTATACTTCGATAGGATAGTAAGATTTCTTACCTTCTTCTGTTGCTGCTTGAGATTTAAAACTCATTAAAATATCATAAATTTGTTCTCTTTTAGAAAGTGCATAAGCAACTTTTTCAGCATAGTCGCCATTTTTATATTTTACATTTTGTTTAATAAATTCAACATCAATACCTAAATTTTTTACTGCTGTCATAAATTCATTTTCAAAATATTCAGCATAACTGCTTTCCTCTGTGCCAAAAGGATTTGGAACATTTGCATACGCTTTTCCAATATGTTGTTCAAAACCATCTACAACATTAGAAACATTAACTGGAACTTTTCTAAGTCTATCAAAGTCATCTAAAGAAAAAATAAATCTAACATTTTTACCTTTCTTTTTAAGAGCCTTTGCTACAAAATAAGGAACAGCCATATCTCTAAAGTTTCCGATATGGATACTACCAGAAGGGCTTGCGCCACCTGCACAAACATAAGTTTCTTTGTTTGGATTTTTTTCAATAATTTTATCTGCTAATCTTTCACTCCAATGCATAATAAATCTCCTAAATTAAAATACATTAAGAGTTTACCACAATACTTTATTTTTGTCAATCAATAGTAGTTTTCTTTTATTTTTTACAAAAGTTATTTTGTATAGAAAAAATACACTCCCGTTATGAACTTTAATTCATAGAGTGTATTTTATTTTTTATTTTCAATTTATATTAAGTATTAAGTTCTATATCATACCAGTCATTTTCATTAGAAATAAGCCACTCAAGACCTCTTCTTCTTTCAACAACATTTGACGAATTAAGATTCCCAATTTTTACCTTTTTATTAACTATATCAGTTTTTACAAATTCAACATTTTCTTTTGTTATATAAGCATAATTATTAAAACATCTATACTCAACAATTGCCCAGTGATACATATAATAAAGGTCAAGCATATCTAAAATTTCTTCTATATCTCTCAAATGACATTTTGATTTAAAATCTTCAAATCCATTAGATGTTACAATAAGAGTTATTGCTGCTTCGCAGTCACAAAGCAAAGACCCATCTGAAATATCATCAACTAAATTAACAGCCCACATTAAAGCCCACATAGTTTCATATTCCCAGTCTAAATCAATTGCATCTTGAGAAGTATAGTTTCCTTCAAAAATTCTTTTTTCTTTTTCATTAAAACAATTTTTAATATCATATTTTTCTAATATACCTTTAAAGAACTCAACAGACTCTTTATAATCATTACCTTGATTAATATCACATGCAACTTGAATAGCACAAAAACTTGCAATTATTCTTTTACAAATTTCATCTATACTTTTTAATTTTATTTCTTCACTACTTTCGATATATGATAAATTTTCATTGTAAGAAATATCCAACTCTTTCAATTTTTTAATAGTATTTTGTCTTCTTTCTTTTTGTCTTTCTGTAATCATTACATCTCTCCTTTAATAACAAAAAACTGCAAAATTAAATAATTTTTTTTGTTTTTATAGTATTTTTATGTGTTTTTTAAGAAAAGTTTTATAAAATTTGCAGTTTTTACGAAATAAAAAATAATATTATCAAATTGCTTATAATACTAAAATAAACAAATTTAATAATATTATTTTACACTTTTTATAAGTTAATATCAAGTTATTTAAATATAAATTTTAATCAACATTTACACCCTTTTTAAAGCACTTTGTGCAAAGATAATAGCAAAGTGTAATAACACTTAGATAAAAAACAGCACAAAGCAATATGACTAAAATAAGTATACTAAATTCTATCATTTCAGTTGTTATTAAAATATCAATTAAATCGAAACTAAGCAAGTCAACTAAGCACATAAGTGCAATAACTATTAATTGACCAACAATGAAACAAACAAATGAAAATAAAACTGAAAAACCTATCTTTTTATTATTTTTCTTATGACCTAGTATTATACCAAAATACCCACATTGCATAACATTAACCATTTCTAAATAAAAGACAAAAATAAATAAAACCAAAGCCCAAATTAAATTGTTTTTATAATTTGAATTTGGCATAAAGATTGATTTAAATAACTCTATATTATCATTTGAATAAAGAGCAATAAATAGTGTTAAAATTATAACTAAACAACTAACAAATATTGTTACTAATCCTATTAAAAACTTTGACAAATATAAAGTATCTTTTTTTATAGGAAGTGTATGAGTTAAGTAAGATTCATCACCAAAAAAACCTTGTCTAAATCTTACCCATAATCTCATTAAATTATTGATAATAATATTTACAATCATTGATATTGTAGTTCCAAGACATATTTGACCAATAACATATAAAAACATAGAATTTTTAAAACTTAAAAATATTCTAGTAAGTATTCCAAAAAATAGTGCAATCCCGTAAAATATTGACAAAACTTTAAAACTACCTATTAGTTCATATTTTAATAATTTTTTTAACATTTGAACATCCTCCTAAAAATTTCATCAATAGAACTATTTTCTTTTATTCTAAGTTCATCAGCACTACTTTGAAGAACTATCTCACCTTTATCAATAATAATTACTTCATCTAGAATTTTCTCAATATCTGAAATTAAATGAGTTGCAATTATAACACTTGCTCCTTCACTAAAATTAGATAAAATTGTATCTAAAATGTAATCACGAGTTGCTGGGTC
>JAFTMY010000067.1 GCA_017452165.1 Clostridia bacterium
AAGGGTTTAAAACCATTGCAGGTATGGACAGCGTCCATAAAAACACAAGTAAATTGGTATGAATAGAGTCAATAAAAAATAAAAACAAAATCATCATCTAAAAATAATTCAAAATACATCAAATTTTGAAAAAATTAAAATATCATAAAATGATGTTTTGAAAATTTTGAAAAAAAGTATATATTATTATTAGAGTTTATATTTATTATTTTAGTTTAAAAGATTGCTAGCATATTGCAAAACTTTATAAAATAATTTAATATAGATTAAGGTTGTCATTAATTGCTAATAAAACTCTTTCACAAAAATTGGCAAATTTTGATATTATAATAAAAATAAAAGGAGAAAAGTTTATGGCTAATAATTATTCGGATATGAAAGCAACGAAAGAAAGTCGTTCGGATAAACTTAAAGAAATTGCTAAATCTTCTGGCTCAAATAAAAGTAGCGGAAATGGTAAGTCATCTAATAAAACCACAAGAGTTATTAAAAAGAGCACACAAAGGAAAGCAAAAAGAGAAATTAAAAAAGTATTTTCTATGATGGGGCTTGGTTGGATTATTGTAGTGCTTTGTTTAGTTGTTGGTCTTGTTGGAGGATTTTTTACCACAAAATACATTTGTAGATTTGACACCTATGAGATGGTTGCTTATGAAAACGGCGAACATGACATAATAATTGGTGAAAATGAAGATGTTAAAATTTATCAAGAACTTGGTGTAAAGTGTATTGCTTTTGGTAAGGACTGTTCGTCAAAATATACTGTTGAGTATTTTTACAGAAATGACCTTACAAAAGATGAAGTTAAGGTAGATAAAGTAGACCCTGCAACAGAGGGTATTTACTATGCAGTTTACACTGCACCGTCAGTTAAGTATAAAAAGACTGTAAAACTTATTAGAAATATCATAGTTACAAAGGGGGAGGCGGAATAATATGGCAAGAAAAAAGAAATTTTCAAAACTTCATATAGCAATTTTTTCGACAATTTGTTTTGTGCTTGGCGCTGTGATTGGATTTTTATCTAGTGTTGTGTTATCACTCCCAGATTCTTATAAAATTCCTGGCAAGGTTACAGGGTCTAAAAGTGCGCTTGTATCTGCTGGGTCAATGAATAGTGAGTTTATAAATAACAGCAGTCTTTCAATCCACTTCCTTGAACTTGGTAATAAGTATGCGGGGGATTGCACCTATATAAAAGTTGGTGATATTGATATATTGGTTGATAGTGGCTCTAAGGTGGATAGTATTCCATATATTACTAGTTATGTTGATAGTTACTGCACTGATAAAACTTTGGATTTTGTAATTGTAACACATGCTCATGAAGACCACTATGCAGGTTTTTCAACTCATGAGTCAGGGGAGAGTATTTTTGACCACTACTCAAATCAAGATACAGGAACTAAAATTAATACAGTTATAACATTTTCTAAACATAACAAGTCTAATTCACATAAAATGTTCTCAAACTTTATGAGAGAAATTGGGGAACTTAAACTTGAAGGTGTAAAAGTTCATAATGTTTTAGATTGCTTTAATAGTAATAAAACAGGCGTTGATGATGGAACACCTAAGAGAAACTATGTGCTTGGTCAAGATGAAGAAGGCAATGATATAATTTTACAATTTTTATATCATAAATTCTATGAAGAACACGCAGAAACAGAAAATGATTATTCGGTAGTTTTCCAAATTGTTCAAGGTGAGAAGAAATATCTTTTCACTGGTGATTTAGAAAAAGAAGGTGAAGAATCATTAGTTGAAGATGAAAGAAACAAAAACACACTCACTCATGTTGAAGTTTATAAAGCAGGACACCATGGTTCAAAAACTTCTTCTAGTGATAAACTTATGTATGCAATTCAACCAAAAATTGTTGTAGTAACTTGTGTTGCAGGAAGTAGCGAATATACTTCTAAAAATGCTAACCAATTCCCAACACAAGAATTTGTTGATAATGTTTCAATTTATACAGATAATATTTATGTAACTTCACTTTGTGTTGATTATGAGGCTTCTAAGTTTGAGTCGTTTAACGGAACTATTGCAATTTGCTCTAGTGGTGATGATGCTGACGATAAAACAACAGTTCTTTCAACCAACCATCAAGTGGTTTTAAGAGAAAGTGAATGGTTTAAAACAAATAGAACTCTTCCTAAAGATGCAGTTATCGACGAAGAAGATAATGTTGCAGCATAAGTTAGTTGGTAATTTAGTTAATAAAAAAATCGTGCAAGATTTGCACGATTTTTTTGTATCTCTTTTTATATGGTAGTTTGCCAACTTTATTTTATGGGGCTTTGCCCCAAACCCCACAAGGGTTCATAACCCTTGACCCGTGTTAAAATTTATTTTTGCAAAATAAATTTTGAATGCTTGTCTTGTCAAAACGCTTACGCATTTTGCCTGACCCCTACATTATAAATTTAAGTGATAAATTATAAATGATAAATTAAGGATTTTAATTTTTTTTGAAAATCTGTATAATTTTCTTGATAACTCGCATAATATATGATATACTACTATGCAGGTTAAGTTATTTAAACCACAATATTTGTATCTGGGTGCATAACTGTTTACAGCAGTTCCTAGATGGCATCGAAAGAGTGGATTGGTTATGACTGATAGGTTATAAACAACAGCCATTATGATAATTGTGAAGTTATTGTAGAAGTTCAAAAGACAACTCAAGGTGTTAGTGCAAGCATACAACTTAATAAGTTTAGTGGTCTATCGCAATCATAATAGACAACCCAGTGGGGAATAACCCTTATACAGTTTGGCAAGTGATGTTGAGGATATGTGAGGGAATATCAGTAAGATTGTTGGACTTGAAATCGTGAAAGCGATGTATAAGATAGATTGCTGAAAAAGTAGCCGAAAGTCCTTCTTAAAAGGTTTAATGAAACATCTGAATGTTCGGTGAAATTTGGTGATACCATTTCACCCTGTGCTCGTATGGGGCAAGAAGTATAGGGGTCGCAACCCTATGCTCAGACTTGTTCTCACAGTGAACGAATAATTATTTTGTGTGTTGTTGTAAGGCGAAGGTCTACAAATATTGTGATTTAAGTAACTTAACTTTTTTTATGTCTTTTAATTGTATAGATTAAAATAAAAAGATAATATAAAAACACTTATTATAACTATGATTTGTTATAGTAGGTGTTTTTATTTTGGAAAATAAATCTCATTTAAAATATTAAAATTGTAAAAAATAGTTAAAATTAATTCAAATATTACTTTTTAATAAAAATAATTAATAAAATAAATTAAAAATATTAAGAAATTTTAAAAATTCACTATAAAATAAACTTAAAATGTAATAAAATAACTAAATAGTATTATTTTATACATTTTAATTAAAATAAATTATAAATAAAAATCCTAAATTTACCAATTATCATTTTATCATTTAAATTTATAATGTAGGGGACAGGCAAAACTCGTGAGAGTTTTGACAAGACTAGCACCCAAAATTTATTTTGTAAAAATAAATTTTAACACGGGTCAAGGGTTATGAACCCTTGTGGGGTATGGGGTAAATCCCCATAAAACATAAACAGTTTAAGGGGAAAGTTCCTTGCAGGTGTAGACAGCGTCCATAAAATAAAATATAAATAAAAACAAAATATCAAAACTATACACATAATTTTAAGTTTTGCATAACTTATTAGGAGGAGATAAATTATGGGTGTATTTTTTGGAACTGACGGAATTAGGGGTATTTATGGAGAAGAATTAAACGAAAAAATAGCATTTGCTTGTGGTAATGCTCTTGGGAGATGTGGTGAAAATTTAAAAATTATAATCGGCTGTGATACAAGACTGACCTGCGATGTTCTTGGTTTGTCTTTTGCTTGTGGTGCGATGAGTGTTGGTGCAAATGTCACCAATATAGGTATATGTCCAACGGCAGGTGTTTCGTATCTCGTATCAAAAATAGGGTTTGATTATGGTGTTGTTATAAGTGCATCTCACAATCCAGCGAAGTATAATGGAATTAAAATATTTAATAAATATGGTAAGAAAATATCTGAACTTGAAGAAAATTCTTTAGAAAAAAAATTTTTAAATCAAAAAAATGTATGCTTTAATCAAGTCGGAAGATATTACCATAAACCATATTTAGTTAATTATTATTATAATTATCTTGATAAATTGTTTGATTTTAATTTGATTGGAAAAACAATTGTGTTAGATTCTTCAAATGGTGCAAGTTTTAAAATTGCTAAGAAACTATTTAAAAACAAAGGAGCCAAGGTAATTTCTATTGGAACAAAACCTAACGGAGTTAATATTAATCAAAACTGTGGTGCGTTGTTTACTTCTAGACTTCAAAAAAGCGTTTTAAATAAAAAAGCAGATTTTGGTTTTGCTTATGACGGTGATAGTGATAGGTTAGTGGCTGTTAGTGAAAATGGTGAAATTGTTACTGGTGACCAACTTGTGTATATCTTTTCAATGTTTTATAAGAAAATAGGTAAACTTTTGCCGTCTAAAGTTGTAGGAACTAAGCATACTAATATGGGAATTGAAAAAGCACTTTATAAAAATGGAATAGAACTTTTAAGGGCTGATATAGGTGATAAGTTTGTTAGTGAAAAAATGGACGAGCAGGGGATTATAGTTGGTGGTGAACAGTCTGGTCATATAATTTTAAAAGAGTTTATGCAGACAGGTGATGGGATTTTAAGTTCGTTGTTTTTAGCATATATTTGCTGTTTAGAAAATAAAAAATTATCAGAAAAGTTAGATGTTAAACTTTATGAGCAATGTAACATAAATGTTAAGGTTAAAGATAAAGTATTTATTTTGCAAAATAAAAATATAATTAATTTTATAAAATCTCAAGAATTTGAAGTTTCTAACAAAGGTAGATTAATGGTTCGAGCATCAGGGACTGAGCAAGTTATTAGAGTTATGGTGGAATCTGAAAATCAATTTTTTTCAAATAACCTAGCAAATAAGATTGCTGACTATATAAAACAAATTGATAATATAAATAGTTAAAATAAAAATTTTAAATTTAAAATATTATTTAATTAATATTGATGATAAAAATAATTGATTTTAATCTAAAAATGTAAAAAATTAAATAAATTAATAAATATAAAACATTATTTAAGAAATTTTAATAAAAATTATTCTTAAATAATGTTTTTTTGTGCTGATTTTTATAATATTTAATTAAAAGTGTAAAATTTAGATTAAATTATATTATATTTTACAAAATAATAAATAAAACTATATAAAATTATTAATTTTAATTTATTATTAATAATTAAAATATTCTTCTGCTTCTTCATAATAAAAATAATCATCATAGTAGTCATAGTAAAAATCTTCAGCGTCATAGTAACCATTTGATTTTTGACAAGAGCATTTATCATCATTATTATTATTTTTTCTTAAGTAAACAGTTTCGTGAATTACTTTTTTTACATAACCACCACTAGTAATTGCAATATATATTTCATAATACGGATTTATTGTGTCTAAATAGTTAGTATAGTCATACCAATAATATGCAGTATAATAACCATCTAATGCCTTGAATTGGTCATAATGATATATTTCTTTACTCATTGTTGGATTGCCAAGTTTAGTGTATTCTATGCAGTTTATATTCATACCTTCTTTTGGGAGTTTGTCTTGATATTCATACAAGTTAGGAGATGTATAATCAAAGTCCCAATCAATTTCAAGGTATGTTCGACCTTTTTCACCATTTCTAAATTCTTTCTCCGTGCAATCTAGTTTGGTTAAATTAAGACTATAATCCAATAGTATAAAATAAACATTATTTTGAAAAAAAACATATTCGTGTGAAACAATTTCAAAATATTCATATAAGTTTGAATCAACAATGCTCATACATTTTAAAATATCTAAACAATCTTCATGGGTTGATGTCGTAGGTAAACAAATTGCAATATAACAATTTTTAGAATTTGAAGAGTTTTCAACATCTATAAAAACTTCTGTATACTCATAACCTTTTTCATTTAATTTATTTTCATAATTATTTTTAGTTATGGCAATGGTTTCTTCTAAGTTATAATTAGGTTTAATTTTAAAATCAATTTTATCTATAATTTCTATAATAACTGAAACTAAAAATAAAAAAGCAAAGAAAATAATTAGTGGGTTAATTGTCTTTTTATTATCCATAATATTCACCTCTAATTTATATTATTTTTATAATAACATAAGTATTATCCTAAAAAACGGACATTGGTTTATTTTGTTATATTATTTATATTCTTAAATCAAAATTTAAGTTATTTTTATATTGATATTTATAAATTATTAATAAATTTTTAATAAAATAAAAAATTTTATTTTACAAATAAAAATATTGAAAATTGGGTAAAATTTTATAGATAAGATAAAATTTTATTTTTTACATAAATTTTTCTAAAAATGTAATAAATAAAAGGTGTCGTCTTGTATTTTTACATTTTTACTAATTTTATGATAATATGATAAAATTTAATGAAAATTTTAAAAATAACAAATCTAATGTAAAATATTTTAAAATAAACAATTTTTTTATTTTGTAACACTTTGAATTTTCTTAAGTTTTTTAATAAAAATGTAAAAATAATAATACTGTAAGGGATTATTTTACAATATAAATAATTTATAAATTTTCGTTATTTTATTTGATTAATATTTTATAATTTAGTATAATAAAGTAGGAGGAAATTTAATGATTAATGTAGAAGATAATAAGATTTATTTTGCTAAAACTAGACCTAATGCTGTTATTCCTACAAAAAAATTAGAAGATGCTGGTTATGATGCTTATGCTTGTTTTGATGAAGATTATTTTGTAATTGAACCATTTGAAACAAGGGCTGTTCCAACAGGTATCGCTTGTGCTTTTTCAAACAAATATTATGTTCAAGTTGAAGAAAGGTCAAGCACGGGAAAAATTGGTATGAAGAAAAGTGCAGGTGTTATGGACTCAGGTTATCGTGGGGAATATCTAATAATGACACTTAACACTAATAGCAAACCTTTTGTTATCTCTAAAATTAAACTTGAAGAAATGCCAGATACTTTCACAGTTGGTGATAAAACTTATAGCAAAGACAATATTGTTTATTATCCTTATACAAAAGCGATTTGTCAGTTAGTTCTTCATATCTTACCAAACCTTGAGTCGGAAATAGTTTCTTATGAAGATTTGCTAAAGATTGAGTCAGAGCGTGGAGTTCATGGATTTGGAAGTTCAGGAAAATAATCATTTAAATTTTTATCATTAATTTTTTTAAATTAATTATCGACTTGTGAATATTGAAAAGTTTTTCATTAAGTCAAAAATCAAATGAGATTTGTTTAAATTTTGTTTGTTAAATTATAGAGAGTTAAGGGAGAATTTATGGGTAAAATTTTTATTGAAAAGAAGGAAATTAAATTTAAAGTTAAAGAAAGTGTTGTTAGCACAACTTTTGACGTAGTTGATGGAAAGTATGTTGAAAATACTCAGCTCAGCAGAAAATACATTTCTGATATTTATCAATATCTTGATTTTAATGTGCTTTTTGCTATGGAAAACCTTTTTGATGAGTATTACATTAAGATTATTCTCTTCAACGATGATAAGCAAATCGGTTACAACTTAGTTAGTTTATCTAATAACTTAGATATTTCAGTTAAGAGAGTTTCGCCTAAGAATTTCTTAGTGCTTGGTATTAATAAAGACCAAGAAACTCAAGGTCAAGCAAGTTTTTGTAGTTTACAAAATGATGGATCAGTAAATGAAGTCACTTATAACTTCAACTATATCAACCAATACAAAGTTATTGAACACAAATATTTCTTGCTTAACTATATTGAAACAGTAAAAATTCCATCAGATGACGATATTGGTAAGGAAGATAAATTCTATTTCAACACAATCGGTGTTTATAGAGATGATGGAACAATTCTTACTATCTTAGTTGAAGAAAGACTTAGAACTAAGAGAGAACTTGTTTGTGATATTGATAAAGGTATGCTTATTATTTATTACAAAGATGATGGTTCAGTTGTTAAAAAGACTTCAATTTCTGAAATATTACTTACAAAAAATGAAGAAGATGAAGACTTTTAATAAAAATAAAAATTAAATTATTAATTAATTGATTTATTTTTTTAGGTATAATAAAATTGTTATATAGATTATTTTAAAGAAGAAAAAAATAGGGGGCTTGGCTATGGCAAATTATAACCAAAATGTTAATTCCAATGCACAAATGATGCAAGGTGGAGATATTACAAGAATTATTGGTCTTGATGTTGCAAACTCAACACTCAAGATTTGGACAAATGAACTTAACTTAAAGTATGTTAATACTATTCGTCAAATTAACGACGCAGGTTTAGTTTATTCATTTAAAACAGATTATCAAATGTATGTTTATGATAAAACAGTTTATGAAGTAGGTGTATTATCTTCAACAGGTTCAGGTGGTAGAGGTGTTTCAAGATATAGTTCTGAAGATTTCAAAATTGAAGCACTTATCGGTATCACTGCTTGTTTAAAGGAACTTCCTAATTTTATGGACCATGAAGTTCTTAGAATTGTTACAGGTGTTCCTAGTAACCTTGCTAAAAATCAAAAAATTATTAACCAAATTAAACAACTTTTGCTTGGTATTCACGAAGTTAAATCAGTTACTTGGGATAGTGTAAGACCTATTACTTTTGAAATTAGAGAAGTAATTGTTGTTCCACAACCACTTGGAACTATGTATGATTATGTTTATGACCCAGAAGAAGATGCTCTTAATGAAAAACTTTTAAATCAAAGAGCAGTTGTTATTGATATAGGTTGGGGAACTACTGATATCGCAATCTTAGAGACTGCAAGAGTTCGCTCAACATTTAGTTTTAATATCGGAACTTCTGACTATATCTCAGATATTCAAGAAGATGTCAACAATACTATGCCTGAAGCAAGTATATTCTCTCTTGCTCCACATGAACTTGACGAAGCAATGCTTGAGTCTCCTATTGTTGAAACTCCGTTTGGAGAGTTTGACCTTTCTATGTATATGGATAAGTGGCAAAGATATGAGGCAAAGAGAGTTTATCAAGAGTTCATGGGCTTAGGTTTGGAACTTAATAAGTTCTATAAAATCATCTTAACTGGTGGTGGCTCGCTTCTTTATGAAAGATATTTAAGAGAACTTTTTGATGATCCTAGACTTATTATTCAAGATAATGCAGTTATGGCTAACAGCCGTGGTTTCTGGCTTCTCGGAAATTATTAAAAAATATAGATTTATTAATAAAAAGAAAGGAGTTTTATTATGACTGTAAACGAATTATCACAAGCAATTAGAAATTTAATGATGAGTCAACCTATGATTTCTGCAGGTCCGATGGGTGGCGTTATTAATAGTGCAATGGCTATTTTAGATTCTTATAGAAATTTTGCTATTAATGTTCAAACCTATCCAATGCAAGATAGTTTCAAATTTAATTCTATGGCTGAAATGCAAAGATTTGAAAATACTTTAACAATGTTAATTTGTCAATCATTCCAAGAAAAAGGTATTAATGTTATGGCATATATGATGCAAGGTAATATGGCTATGATGAATAATCCTTATGCTCAACCTATGCAACCAAATATGCAACCTCCTCAAGGAACTCACTCTCATCTTGCTTTCAATCAACCACAAGCGCCTAGATTTGGTGGAAATAGACCAGTTGGTCAATTCCAACCACAATATGGTATGGGTCCTGCTCCTGTAAATGGTTCTATGCCACAAGCACCAGTTGCTCCACCAATGGGTAATGGTGCACCAATGCCACAAAGACCTCCAATGGGAGGATACCCACCAAGACCACAAATGGGTGGTGGCGCATCAATGCCACAAAGACCTCCGATGGGGGGATATCCATCAAGACCACCAATGGGTGGTGGTGCTCCTGCTCCTAAAACATATCCAAGAACTCCAGCACCTGCAAAACCTATTAAAATGGATAATGAAGTTCCAAGTGATGCAGTAGTTGCTGAGCAAAAGCCACAAGATGTTGAGATTCCTATGCCGGTTGTTCAACCATCAAAGGCGTCAATTAAAACACAAGAAATTTCAACAGCAAAACCTACTGTTACTAAAGCATCATCTCAAAAACCACCACTCTTGCTCGATACAGAGCCAGATGTTATGGATTTTGGTGGTGGTGTTGATGATAATCCACCATCAGGCCCAGCGGCAGGTAGAGATTATTTACTTCAATTATTGAAGAAATAATAACTATGTTTAGGTGAATTTAATATAAACTAAAAAGCAGTTACAAACTTATGTTTGTAACTGCTTTTTCTTTGTTGGTTTTACTCACACCCGTAAAGGATTCGTCTTTTAACCTGTGTTTTTTATTGTTAGGTGGCTAGTTCTTTGCAACTCCAATAAGAGTTGCAATTCTTAGCCTGAGTTAAAATTTATGTTTGCAAAATAAATTTTGGAAGTGCTAGACTCGTCAAAACGCTATAGTATTTTGCCTGACCCCTACATTTTTAGTGATAATTGAAAAAATACAGATGATAAATTAAGGATTATAAATATATAAAAAAGTAATGAGTGAAATTTATGTTTATGATTTATAATTAATAATAAAATATATTAAATTGTATAAAAATATTAATATTTATTAAAAATATACAAGTTTATTAATTATTTTTAAAATTTCGCATATAATTTATTTAAATTAATTAATATTATATTATTTTTTGTCTAATAATGTAAAAATATAAGTGATATTATAGTAAAATTACAATATTACTTATATTTTTATATTAAGATTTATATTTATAAATATTTTTTATTATTTGTCAAATACTAAACTTATAGTATGGAAAATAACAATTTAATTATAAAAATAAGAAATAAATTTAATGAAGAAAATCAAGTTGAAGAATTGAAGATGCTGATAGATGGTGAAGAATTTTCTATTTTTTATATTGATGGACTTATTAATAAAAATTTATTTGCGGCTGCAATATTATCTCCGATTGAAAAGTTTAAACAAGATTTTAACGACGCTAGGAAAAATACAAATACTAAAAACTGTGAGAGTAAAGTAAATAATAGTAAAGATAATGGTAAGATACAGGTATTTCAAGATATAGCGAGATATCAATCATTTTATAATGTAAAATCATTTAGTGATAAAACAGATAGAAAAACGAGTGTTAATGAAAATGAAATTGAGTTAAATTTTGGTAATCAAAATACTGATGATGTTAATAATAAAAGCGAAAATACTATTACTTTTTTTGAGCAAATAAAAAATGTTATATCTCTTTCAGGTGTTAGTGAAGTTAAGACAGAAGAAGAAATTTTAAATAATATCTTTTCTGGTTTTGCTGTTATTGTTTTTAAAGATAAAGCACTTAGTTGTCCAATTCTTGGAATTGAAAAGCGTGGTATACAAGAGCCACCAAGTGCGAAAGTTATAAAAGGTCCGAGAGAAGGTTTTGTTGAAGATATAACAACAAATAATGTACTTGTTAGAAAAAGATTAAAAACTCCAAATTTAAAAATCATTAATTTATATGTTGGAGAGAGAAGTAAAACTCAAATTTCGCTTTATTATATTCAAGATGTTGCAAAGCAAGAAATAGTTGAAAAAGTAAAAAAAATCATTGAATCAATAAGTATTGATGCAGTTATTGATTCATATTATATTGTGTCTTATCTTGAAGGTGATGAGGTAAAGTTTTTTAAGAGAGTTGGAAATACTGAAAAACCTGATGTTTTTTGCTCAAAAATTTTAGAGGGAAGAGTTGGTATAATGGTTGATGGTTCGCCAATGGCGCTAACTGTTCCGTTTGTTTTAATCGAAGATTTACAAAGTGCGGGGGATTATTATTCCACACCAGCATTTGCTACTTTTACTAGAATTATGCGTTTTATTGGGCTTGTTATTGCAATACTTATTCCAGGAATTTATGTATCACTTCAAAGTTACAATTATAGAATTCTGCCTATTAATTTTTTAATAACACTTCTTAGTAGTATTGAGGGACTTTCTGTTCCACCGCTTATTGAGATATTGCTTGTGCTTTTTTTATTTGAGATAATCTCTGAGGCGAGTGTGCGTATGCCGAGTGCGATGGGTATGGCGCTGTCAATCATTGGTGCGCTTGCACTTGGTAATACAGCAGTTGATGCGGGAATAATATCGCCACCTAGTATTGTTATTGTTGCAATATCAAGCGTTGCACTTCATATAATTCCTGACCAATTTGACCAAACTAGAATTTTGAGAATACTTTTTACTGTTATTGGCGGAATAATTGGACTTTATGGAATCTATGTTGGAATCATTTATTTAATAACATATCTTTGTTCGCTTGAGAGTTTTGGAGTTCCGTATCTTGTCCCATACTCACCAAGTGTGAAATCAGATAAAAAAGATGGGTTTATTATGAAGCCTATCCAAAGAATGAAATACAGACCTATGCTTATGTCGGGTAAAGATAAAGTGAGACAAGGAAAGGGGAAATGACATCAAAACAATTTTATTTTATTTTAGCAATTTTTGTTATAACACTTAAAATCCAAAAGATGCCCTGCATTATCTATGAGTATTTAGAAAAGGATAGTTATATAGTTTTTGTGATTTTTATGTTTATAAATATTTTAGAAATTACCCTTGCTTATTATATTGCAAAAAAAATAAATTCACGAAAAGATGATAAAGGTAAGCAAAAAAAATTATATGACGTAATGCTTAGAATTTGTGGTGTGTTTATTGCAGGTTATTTTTTAATGCAAGGTATGCTTTTTTATGAAGCAATACAGGACCTTTTTTCTCATATTTTATTTGATAATCTTTCATGGAAATTATTTAGTTTATTTTTATTAGGATCAGTGTTTTATCTTGCAAGTTTTAATTTTGACAACATTGGCAGGGTTTGTGAAATATTTTTCCCAATTATAATTTTTTCGTTAGTTGGACTTTCTGTTATAGGTTTAACAAAAAGTGATATGCTTGCAATTCTTCCTTTTGATACAATTAAAAATGAAAATATCCTTGAGTGTTTGCATAAGTTTAATTTTTGGTTTGGGAATTTTTTCATTGTATTGTTTTTAGGTTCAAGAACAAAAAATATAACATTTAGAAAAACAATGCTTACTTATCTTTTATCGATGTTTTTTGTAATTTTTCTAGTAATTGAGTTTAATGGTATTTACTATGACCTTGCGGCTATTCAACCAAGTTTAATTAGTATTCTTTCTGAGCAGGCACTCCTTGGAATTGATATCGGAAGAATTGATTGGTTCTTAATTTTAATTTCAGAAATTGGCACTGCAATTTGCTCGGCACTCTGTCTTTGTATGGCAAAACACTCATTTTCTTATACTTTTAAAAAGGTGAATCCAAATATTTTTTTAACAGTAATGGTTGTTATATATTATTTAACGGATATTTGGTATCTTGTGGATCTTAATGTTAAGGAAAAATTCTTTATGGACATTGTTTCAAAATATTCAATCGCTATAAAGGTTATTGTAATGGTTCTTTTAATAATAAAGGTTATCAATTTAAAAATGACAAAAAATAAACAAAAGTTTCATTTTTCCAATGATGGGTTTAAAAATCTAAAGAGAGTTAGTTTAAAAAATAATAAACAATTTGTTTATGAGAAAACAGATAAATTAACTAGCAGGGCAGATGATATTTCTCAAGGCTTTAGTTATATAAATTTTAATAACCATAATCTAGAAATAAATCAAGAAAAAACAAAGCATAAAGATGATTTTAATAAAGGTTTAGAAAGTGAAGAAAGTAAAAAATATTCTTTTAAAAATCAAACTAAAAAGGTGGGATTATGAGGAGATTTTTTAAAAAGAATATTTGGATTATAATTATTATGGTTTTAGTGGTGGTTTTTCCAACAGGGCTTTCCAATCAGGCAAAACTAAATATGCGAACTATTGTAACAGGACTTGCAATAGATAAGACAGATGACGGATATGAAGTTACTGCGCAGGTTGTGAAAACTGTTTCAGGGACAGAATCATCAGGTATTGGTGCAGAGATAGAGTTTATTAGTGATAATGCAAAGACTGTCTCGAAAGGTCTTGCAAAACTTTTATATAAAGCAGGTAAGTTTTCGGCATTTTCGCATACTAATTTCATTATTTTAGGTAAAGATACTTTAAATGAAGATGTTACTAAGTGTTTAGATATTTTTCTTCGTGATAAGGTTATAAAAAATTCTGCAATGATTCTCTTTTCTAAAGAAAAGGCAAGCGATGAAATTAAAAAGACTAAAAATCTTGAACTTTCGGTTGGGCTTGGACTTCAAAAAGTATATTCGTTTAAGCAGGAAGAAAGTGAAGGTCTTATGATGACGGTTCTTGACTTTTTAATAGCAAATGATACTTATGGAAAAATAGCAGTTGCTAGTGTTTTTGAACTTCAAGAAAACAAGATAGGTGATGCGTCAAAGGGTGGTTCTTCATCTTCAAGTGGCGAAAGTTCGTCAAGTAGTAGTTCTAATTCATCGCAAGGTAATAATGAATCTTCATCAAGTGGTTCAAGTGGTTCTTCAAGTGGTGGTGAAGAGAGTGGAATAAGTTCAGATAGTGGACAGGGTTCTGATAAAAATAGCAAGGTTAATTTTAATGCTAATGCTTCTCTTTATTGTTTTCATGATGGAAAGTTTTTATTTGATATTTCAAATGAAGATGAAATTATGGGTTATATGATTACACGTGAAGATACTAAGACAAGTTATTATGAATTAGAAAATATTGAGTGTGATAGTTTGGTTGGCGTAAAAATGACAATTTCAATTAAAGATAAAGAGATTTATAAAAAACTAAGATTCGAAAATGAGATTCCGTGTCTTGATATTAAGATTAATATTAACAACGCGGAGGTTAATGAAGTAATATCTAAGTATAGTTATAGTAATTTTACAGAGAAAGAGTATGATGCTATTAAAGAGAGTTTAAAAAAACAAATAACTGATAATATATCAAAAATTTTTGAAAAGTCAAAAATGTATAAGGCAGATATATTTAATGCATATGAAAAGGCGTATAAATTTAATTATAAAAAATTAAAAAAATACTATAACAATGAGCAGGAGTTTGCTGAAAAATTAAGATTAAATGTTAGCATAGATATAAAAAATATGGAAAATTAGTATTTGTATAATTACTAATTATCGCTAATTCAAAAAATAAAAAACGCAAAACTGATATAAAAACAATTAAAATTTAATGTTTTTATTGCGTTTTATTATAAAAAATGATTATTTTAAGACAAAAATGATAATTATACTATTAATTGACAAAAGTTTAGTTAAGGTTTATACTTATTTAGTATAGTAAATTTTCATAGGAGTTTTTATGGCAAAAGAGAAAATTGATAAAAAAACTAGTATTGATGGAAAAGTTCTTCCTAATAATTTTGAAGCAGAACAAGTGGTTCTTGGTTGTGCTCTTATTGATAATGAAGCAACCCTTCAAATTGTTAGTAAACTTGAAGATATAGATTTTTATAATGAAGCACATAGAAATATTTTTGGAGCAATTAGAAGACTTTTTAAAAATTCTTCACCAGTTGATTTTGTCACTGTTACAGATGAACTTGAAAGTAAGGGTCTTGCTAATGTTTCAGGTGGTATTGGTTATGTATCTTCACTTTCTACTATGGTTCCATCTGCTGCTAGTTGTAGCCATTATATTGAAATTATTAAAAGAAGTTCTGTTTTAAGACAACTTATTCAAACAAGTGGAGATATTATTAAAAAAGCATATAGCGGAAACTCTGATGAAAACTTAGTTGGTGTTGCAGAAAAGGCAATCTATGACATTGCTGAAAAAGGTCAAAGTGGAACTTTAGAAAAGATTGATAAATCAGTTCAAAAAGTAATAGAAAGTTTTGAACAAATTCATAAAGAAGGTGGAAGTGTTCATGGACTTAAAACTGGCTTTTATCAAATTGATAAAGCGACAAATGGTCTTCAAAAAACTGACCTTATTATTTTAGCGGCTCGTCCTGGTGTCGGTAAAACATCTCTTGCTATGAATATTGCATCAAATGCTGCGATTAATTCTGGTGCAAAGTGTGCAATCTTTTCTTTTGAAATGGGACGTGAGCAACTTGCTAGAAGAATGCTTTGCTCTGTGTCTAATGTTTCAATGGCTAAGGGTTTAAGGGGTGATCTTAACTCTGATGATTGGGCTAAACTTTGGATTGGAAAGAGAAAACTTGATGATTGTGATATTTATATTGACGATAACTCAATGAATACACCATCTCAAATTTTATCTAAATGTAGAAAACTTAAGAGAGAAAAGGGTTTAGACTTGGTTGTAATCGACTATATCGGTCTTATGAAAGCAGATGAAAAGACAGATAATAGACAAAACGAAGTTGCGAGTATCTCAAGACAACTTAAGATTCTTGCGAAGGATATTGAAGTTCCAGTAATTACACTTTGTCAGTTAAACCGTTCAGTTGAACAACAAGATACAAAAGATGGAAAACCAAGAAAACCTGTTCTTTCAGATCTTCGTGAATCGGGTCAAATTGAACAAGATGCCGATATGGTTTGGTTTATTCATAGAGATATGACTAGAAATGAAATTGATAAAGCACCTAATCAAAATTATACTGCTGAACTTATTATTGCTAAATTTAGAAATGGTTCGCCAGGTAGTGTGTATCTTGGTTGGGACGGTTCAAGAACAAGTTTCGTAAATCTTGAGAGAGATGCAAATGAACAAAGTTTGGTTAATGCTTATGAAAATAATCAAGGTGCAAGAAAGAAACAAAATGATTCAATAGATGATATTAAAAATAGACTTAGTAGTATTATTAACGAAATGACTGATGAGGGATTTAAAGATTTGACTCCTCCACCAGATGATTACGATATGCCTGTTTTTGATGAGATTCCGAGC
>JAFTMY010000068.1 GCA_017452165.1 Clostridia bacterium
ATAGTAGAATCTATAAATTTTTAATTCTGTAAGGTTTTCACAACCCTTAAAAATTGTATTTCCTATCAATTGAATATTATAATTAAGTGTAACACTTGTAAGAGAGTTACAGTTTTCAAAAACATTATCATGAAGTGTCGAATTATCACTTAAGTTCTTTAAAAATTCAAGATTTTCAAGTGAATTACAACCATAAAAAGCCTGATTACCAATTTCATTAATATTAGAATTAAAAGTAATTTGATTTAAATTTTCACAATTTTCAAAACATTTTTCTGGTATACTAGTTAAATTTTGAGGAGTTCCAATAAAAGTAACCTTTGTAAGTTTTGAACCCGAGACAGCACCTTTATCAATTTTTGTAAGAATAGAACTTAAATTTACTTCTACTAAACTAGTATTAGCAAATGCATATTTACCAATGCTTTTAACCTTGTTAAAATCAAATGATGTAATTTTACATTTATTAAATGCATTATCACCAATTACAAGTTCCTCAGAGTTAATAACAACTTCTTCAATATTTGTATTATTATTAAAGCAATCAGAACTAATTTCTAAAACTTTATAATCTACACCATTAACCTTATAAAGTCTTGGAATAACTATTTTATTTGCAATACCTGTGTATGATTTTACAATAGCATAAGAATTATCTTCACTAAGTATAATTTCAAGCAAGTCTGTAAAATAGTATTTTTCAATATCTTCATTATTCCATTTTGCAAAAATTTCTATATCTTTTGTTGATAAAATTTCATATACATTTTGAGTAATTTGTATTTCGTTATTTTCTGAATCAATATAGAAGAAACCTATTAAATAATCTTTAAGATTTGAACCATCAAAACTTGGCAATGTAAAGAATGAATATTTTTGTATATCTCTTTCAAAGTCTTTATAAAGATTAGAAACACAACTTGGTAAATTATATTTAAATGAAACTTTAGCATAAGCACCTGTTTCAATTTCAGCAAATTGTGCATAAAGATTAATTTCACCAGTTGAACCAGTTTCAATTACTTCTATTTTATTTGTAAATTTATCATCAGTGAACCAACCTCTAAAACTATAACCATCTTTAAATGCTTTTTTTAGAGTAATATTTTCACTTAATATTGTATAAGTTTCTGGATTTGTTGAATCATTATGACCATCATATAAATGATAAATAATTGTATAATTAATAAGTTCCCATTCTGCAACTAATGTTATATTTTTTGTTACTGATTGAACATCAAAATCCCACTCATTACCATTATAAAGCCATGCTACAAATTTATAACCTAACTTTGTAGGGTCTATTGGTTTAGAAATTTTTGAACCAAAAACAACATCTTCTTGTGATTCAATGGCAGAACCACCATTAGTATCAAAAACAACATCAAATGTTTCAATTACAGCATCTTTTTCTTTCCAACTTGCAGTAAGAGTTATATTTCCTGCAACCTTATAAACTGTTTCATCTTCAAATAAAGTGCTATTATACCACCAACCTAAAAAGTCATAATTTGTTTTAGTTGGAATAGGAAGTTCACCTACTTTCATATCAAAAATAACATCAATATCTGTTACTTCATTATTACCATCGGCATCTGCATAATCAAAAGTAATTTTGTAAGTTTCAGGTTTAAACGAAGCATAGAATTTTTTAGGACCTGTTGTTCCTTTTTCAATTTTAGTTACTGGTGTAACAAAATCAGAATCAAGATACCAACCATCGAAATAATATCCGGTTTTTGTAGGTTCTAAAAGCGATATTGTATTACTCTCAATTGTATAATACTCTGGGTTATTACTATTATTATTTCCACCACTTAGTTCATAATTTACACTATAAATTGTTGCTTTCCATTTAGCATAAAAAGTCTTATTGCCAATAGTGCCAACTTTTATTTCAGTAACTTTGGTTGTAAAATTATTTTCAAGATACCAACCATCAAAATCATAACCAAGTTTTGTTGGATTGCTAAAATTAAATGTAGGTGTTTCAATTGTATAATCTGACTTATTATTAGTATTATTTATTCCACCATTAAGTTCATATGTAATCGAATAAACAACAGGTATCCATCTAGCAAAAAATTTCTTATTTCCTGATGAACCCTTTACAATTTCAGTTTCTCTAATTGTAAAATTTTCGTCTGTATACCAACCACCAAAATCATAACCATTTTTAGTAGGTTCAAGAAGTGTAATAGTATCAGAAATTATTGTATATTCAACTTTAGAATTTTCAGCAATTTCTCCACCATTTAAAATATATTCAATGGTAAAAATAGTTGGATTAAAACGAGCATATAAAGTCTTATTACCTGTTGAACCTTTCTCAATTTTAGAAATTTCAATAGTAAAATCCTCATCAAGATACCAACCAATAAAGTCATAATTTTCCTTTGTTGGAGATTTAAAAGTGATAGTTTCACTTAAACTTGTATAAGAAGTTGGGTTATCACTATTATTTACACCACCATTAAGTTCATACGAAATACTATAACTTTGAGGTGGATTATTATTGTTATTGTTGTTATTTTTATTTTTCTTGCAACCAACCATAATAAACATACATGGCAATAATATAAGTAACGCAAGAAATCTATTAAACTTTTTAGACATAACTCCTCCACTTGTAAAATACATCTGATTATTTTATGCATAATTATATATAATAATTATAATTAATTTAATAAAATATTGTCAAATAAAACACCAATATAATTAAAAACAATTATTTGTAAAAACGACTTAAAATAATAATAAAAAATTTACTATTTCACATAACTTTAAATTTTTTAAATTTAATTTATAACAAATAAATTATAAATATTCTTAATTTTTAACAAAAATAATCAAATTTTTCAATAAAATACACTGAAATATGTAAATTTTTATATTATTTTGTTAATTATTGCAGTTTTTTTATAAATATACTTTCTTTATTTTTACTATTATTATAAGGAATATTAACTGTTTTTATATACTCAAAACCACATTTTATTGCACATCTATTTGATGCGATATTTTCTGGGTCAGGAGTAATAAGAGCATAATCATAAATATTATTTTTCAAATACTTATTAATATATGCTAAAATCATTTTAACCCCAAGACCTTTATGTATATAATTCACATCTCCAATAAAATAATCAATGCTAACCATATTATCATAAATCTTAACTTTATTTATCCAAGCACCATTTCCTTCAACAGGATAAGATTGAATATACCCTATCTCAGTATCATCACACATTACAATTACCATATTGAATTTTTTATCATTTAATCTATTAGCGATTTTATTTTTTATTGTATCAAGTCTTGGAATTTTATCCATATAATACCAATGTTTAACATCTCTATTAGTTTTAATCCAGTTTCTAATTAAATAAGCGTCATTAACTTCTGTTTTTCTAAAAGATATATTCATATAAACTCCATAGTTACTTTATATATACATTATATAAAATTATTATTAAATTTTACAAGCAAAAAAGATGTGAATAAATCACATCTTTTTTTGTTTTTTACTATGAATTAAACTTATTAATTATTAAAAATAATTAAAGATTAACCTCTAGGATATTTAATATTTGCTTGTGCAGCAGCAAGTCTAGCAATAGGAACTCTGTATGGAGAACATGAAACGTATGTAAGACCAACTTTATGACAGAATTCAATTGTTGCAGGATCACCACCGTGTTCACCACAGATACCAAGTGAAATGTCAGGACGTGTTTGCTTACCAAGATCACATGCCATCTTAACAAGTTGTCCAACACCTGTTTGGTCAAGTTTTGCAAATGGATCAGATTCATAAATCTTTGTATCATAGTAAGATTTTAAGAACTTACCAGCGTCATCTCTTGAGAAACCAAATGTCATTTGTGTTAAGTCGTTTGTACCAAATGAGAAGAATTCTGCTTCTTTAGCAATTTCATCAGCTGTAAGAGCAGCTCTTGGAATTTCAATCATAGTTCCAACTTGATATGGAGCTTGTTCTTTTGTTAAGCCATTTTCAGCTAAAACTGCTTCAGCAGTAGCAACTACAATATTCTTAACATATTTAAGTTCTTTAACTTCGCCTACAAGTGGAATCATAATTTCAGCAACAATGTGCCAATCTGGATGTTTCTTACCAACGTTAATAGCGGCTTGCATAACTGCTCTTGTTTGCATTTCAGCAATTTCAGGATATGTAACTGTAAGACGACAACCTCTGTGACCCATCATTGGGTTGAATTCTTCTAATGAAGCGATAATGTTTTTAACTTGTTCAACTGTTTTACCTTGTGTTTTAGCTAAAAGTTCAATATCTTTTTCATCTGTTGGAACGAATTCATGAAGAGGTGGATCAAGGAATCTGATTGTAACATCTCTTCCTTCCATAACTTCATAAAGACCTTCAAAGTCTGATTGTTGCATAGGAAGAATCTTTGCAAGAGCGGCTTTTCTTTGTTCAATTGTATCTGAACAAATCATTTCACGAATTGCAGGGATTCTATCTTCAGCAAAGAACATATGTTCTGTTCTGCAAAGACCAATACCATTAGCACCAAATGCAATTGCTTGCTTAGCATCTTTTGGAGAGTCAGCATTTGTTCTAACTTTCATTGCTGTATATTTGTCTGACCAAGCCATAATTCTACCAAAGTAACCAGAGTTAACATCAGCAGGAACTGTCTTAATTTCTTCAGCGTAAATCTTACCTGTAGAACCGTCAAGACTCATATAATCGCCTTCTTTGAATGTTACACCATTAATAGTGATAACTTTCTTTTCTTCATCGATAGATACTTCGTTACCATTTCCGCAACCAGATACACAGCATGTTCCCATACCACGAGCAACAACGGCAGCGTGAGATGTCATACCACCACGAACTGTTAAGATACCTTGAGCATATTGCATACCTACGATATCTTCTGGAGAAGTTTCAAGACGAACTAATATAACTTTCTTTTCACCTTTTTCTTTTACCCATGTAACAACATCTTCTGCTTCAAATACAACTTTACCAGTTGCAGCACCAGGAGAAGCGTTAAGACCAACAGCGATTTCTTTTGCACTCTTTAATGCTTTGCTATCGAATTGTGGGTGAAGTAATTGATCAAGAGATTTTGGATCAATCATTGAAAGAGCTTCTTGTTCTGTAATTAAACCTTCATCTACTAAATCACAAGCAATTCTAAGAGCAGCAGCGGCTGTTCTCTTACCATTTCTTGTTTGAAGCATATAAAGTTTTCCTTCTTGAACTGTGAATTCCATATCTTGCATATCATGGAAGTGATTTTCAAGTTTTGTAGCAGTATTAAGTAATTGTTCATAAACTGCTGGATTGTGTTCTTTAAGTGATGTTTCAACTTTTTCTGGAGTTCTAACACCAGCAACAACGTCTTCACCTTGAGCATTCATAAGGTATTCACCCATAAGTCCTGGTTCACCAGTTGCAGGGTTTCTTGAGAATGCTACACCAGTACCAGATGTATCACCCATGTTACCAAATACCATTGTTTGAACGTTTACAGCAGTTCCCCAAGAATATGGGATATCGTTCATTTGTCTGTAAACATTAGCTCTTGGGTTGTCCCATGACTTAAATACGGCTTTAACAGCACCCATAAGTTGTTCTTTAGCATCTTGTGGGAATTCTTTACCAAGCGCAGCTTTGTATGTTGCTTTGAAATCAGCAACGAGTTCTTTTAAATCTTCAACAGTAAGATCAACGTCAAGAGAAACGCCTCTCTTTTCCTTTAAAGCGTCAATTTTTGCTTCAAATTCCTTTTTAGAAACTTCCATAACTACGTCAGAATACATTTGAATGAATCTTCTGTAAGAGTCATAAGCAAATCTTGGGTTGTTTGTTTTCTTAGCGAAACCTTCAACAGCAATATCATTTAAACCTAAGTTTAAAATAGTATCCATCATACCAGGCATAGATGCTCTAGAACCTGATCTAACAGAAACTAAAAGTGGCTCACTTGGATCACCAAATTTCTTTCCATTTTCTTGTTCAAGCCAAGCAATGTGAGCATTGATTTGTTCTTGAATTTCTTCACTAATTTCTCTTCCGTCTTCATAATACTTTGTGCAAGCTTCGGTAGAGATTGTAAAACCTTGAGGAACTGGGAAACCGAGTCTTGCCATTTCAGCAAGGTTAGCACCCTTACCACCTAAGATTTCACGCATGTCTTTGTTGCCTTCAGCAAACTTGTAAACATATTTATGCATAAATAAATCTCCTTGTAAAATATACTGATAACTTATGCCACCAGTCATTAATGATTATATCAAAGCAAAAATTTTATTGCAATAAATTTTTCGTATTTTTTCAAACTTTTTAAAAATGATTTAAATTTTTTATTATTTGCCTAATATATCACATTTAAATTATTCGTAATTTAATAAAATATTTTCTACTTAATTATAGGATAAAAAGTCGATAAAAATAGATAAATACAAGAAAAATTAAAATATAAATAAAAATTTAATAATAGTATAATCAAAAAAAGAGCAATTAATTTTGCTCTTTTTAAATTTTAAAAAATATCTTTATATATCATTAAAATTTAACATCATAAGAATCCAATCTTGATTTAGCAGAAGATAAGTTATCTTGTGCAGCAATAACATCTTTTGCATATTCAGCACAATTATTACTTTTTTAACAATACATAAACTAATCTTTGTTGAAAAAATATCTTCTTTTACATCGATGTTGTAGATAAAAATTTTCATAGATTTATGTCTCTTTAATTTATTTATCTTCACAACAGAAGATTTAACAGTTAAATATTCTTCTCCAAACTCTAACAACTTTTTAATTTCATCATCAGAGCAAACACAATATACTCGTAAAAATACAATTCTAGGATCTAATGATAAATCTAAAAACTTTAATTCTATTTAACTTTCTTTCTATATTTTTAGATAATATATCTTTTTGACATCAAGTGACGCCTCTGAATTTTTAATATATTCAGCCTCTTTTTCTTCATTTTGATAAATTTGTTTAAAAAAAATTTTAAAAAATTTCTTCATAAGAAAGCCCTTTTTTTTTAGATTACCCGCAAAATTGATTTTATTCATAAATAATCCTTAATTTAAAAAATTACATTTGATTATAGGTATGTTTAACATAAAACAACTAATTGAAAAATAAAAAATCTTTTTTATTATTTTAATTAAATGGTATTATTATATTACAAAAATTTTTTTATAGTTTCAATGCTTTGTTCAGTTAAAAACCTAAAATCTTTTATAAGTAAATTAATAACTGAAATCAAGTCATTTCTAGATAAAAATTTTAATTTTGAGAGATTTTCAAGACTTGATTCGTTTATAAATTTAAGTATTGCATACTCACCTTTTGAAAGTTCTAAACAATCTTCATTTTTAGCACATTTTTCGCAAATTACACCATTATATTCATAAGAAAAGGCTAAAAATTTATTATTTTGCACTTTTTCATTACAAAGTGAACAGTTTGAAACTGTCATTTCAAAACCTAAAATTTTCATTGTTTCAAGTATAAATTTAATAAAAACATACATTGAATTTAGTCCATTATAACAAACCATATTAAGTGAATTAAGAAGCAAGATAAATAATTCTGGTTCAGCATCATTTTCCTTTACAGTTTTAGCACAAACCTCTAAACAAGCAAGCATAAAAATATAGTTATCAAAGTCAAGTGTTATATCAAAAAACTGATCAATACTTGTCGCATTTATACAATTATAAAAGTTTCCACTTTTAATTAATAAAAACTCAATAAATGCAAATGGTTGAACAGCAAAAGAAAGTTTTGCTTTGTTTTTTTTCACACCTCTTACTCTAGCATTTATTAAACCCAGTTCAGCAGAAAAGATAGTGACAATTTTGTCACTATCTTTATAATCAATTGATTTAATTACAATTCCTTTAATTTTAATTTCTTCCATATTGTTTAATTATTTTAAATTATTAAATTAAAAAACTGCAAATTTTAGAAAAAAATACAATTTTTTATATAATTTATGATATTTTTATATAAATATTGCGAATTTTATATTTCTCTACCATTATTATTATCATTATTTGTAACCTGTTCATTTTCTCTTAAATCTTCAAAAGCAACTCTTAAATTATGATATCTTGGGTCACCAGTAAGTTCAAATAATCTTTGTGTAATTTCTTCACCACTTTTATATTTATCATCAATTTTCATAATCATCTCTCCTTACATCTTAATTTTTTACAAAATAGAAAAAATTATACATAAAACAAGATTGTTATAAAAATTTATTTATTAATTATACTTATAAGTCTTTTTTAGATAATCCAAAATCAGTAAGTGCTGAAATATCATCTTTCCAATGTTTTTTAACTTTTACAAATAATTCAAGCATAACTTTTAATCCAGTTAACTCTTCAATATCTTTTCTAGCAGATGTTCCTATTTGTTTAAGAATAGCACCTTTTGAACCAATAATAATTGATTTATGTCTTTCATTTTCTGTTACGATATTTGCATCAATAGTTATCAAATTTTCTTCTTCTGTAAATATATTTATATCAATTGCAAGACCATGTGGGATTTCTTCTTGTAAAAATAATAGTGCTTTTTCCCTAATAATTTCTTGACACATAAATCTAAGTGATTTATCTGTATATTGATCAGTTGGATAAAATGTTTCACTCTCTGGTAAGCACTCTACTAAATCATCTTCAAGTTCATCAATATTAAGTTTTCTAACAGCAGATGTAGTTAAGAATTTTTTAATAAATTTATACTCATTAAGTTTTGCTAAAATCGGATACATTTTTTCAAAATTTGTAGTTTCAATCTTATTAACAACTAAAAAGATTGGGCATTTCACCTTTTCAAAACGCTCAATAATTGCATAATCTTCTTGACCAACTCTAAGAGCATCTAAAACAATAACTATGGCATCTACATCAGCAGTAGCACCGTCTGTTGCCTTATTCATATACTCTCCAAGTTTAGTTTTAGTATGTTGAACACCCGGAGTATCAACAAACACTATTTGATAATCATCAGTATTTTTTATACCAAAAATTCTATTTCTTGTAGTTTGAGCCTTTGGACTTGTTATTGAAACCTTTTCACCCACTAAGGCATTAACTAAACTACTTTTACCAACATTTGGTTTACCTATTACTGCAACAAAACCTGCTTTAAATCCCATAATTATCACCGCCTATTTTAATTTTATTATCAAGTTCAATTTCTTTTTTATTCATAATTTCAAAATCACTATCTTTAATGTGGTCATAACCCATTAAGTGAAGCATACTATGAATAACTAACTTTTTAAGTTCTTTTTCAGGAGTATTTCCAAATTCTTTTGCCTGCTGTCTAAGTCTTTTTGTGCAAAGAGCCATATCACCAAAATGAACAATTCCATCTTGCATTAAATATAAAACCTCTTCTGACTTTAAATCAAGAACTTCTCCCGCTTGAAGATTTGTCGATGGAAAAGATAACACATCTGTAACTTTATCAATCGATCTAAACTCTTTATTTATTCTTTGAATCTCATTTTCAGATACAAAAGTAATAGCAACTTCTAGTCCCTTTGGTTGATTAGTAAATTCTAAAACCTTTAATGCTACTTCCTTTGCAATGTCTTTAAAATTTTGACTCGTTCTACCTGAAATTTCTATAATATTTTCCATAAATATATTATAAAACAAAAAGAAAAAAATGTAAATAAAATAATAAGCATTAACAATTTATTGAATATAAAAAATATCAAATATTATATAAAATAATAAAT
>JAFTMY010000069.1 GCA_017452165.1 Clostridia bacterium
ACAAGAAAAGGCACTAAAAAAGGAAAATTAAAAGAAATTTTTAACAAAAACTCAATTTTGCCTTAATTTTTACTAAAAAATTGTCCTTATATATAGAGGGACTAAATACTTTGCGATTTAGAACTACCAAACAAGGTAGTTCTTTTTGTTGGCTAAACAAAGAAAAATATTGCTCTAACAAAAGAACAAATAGCGATTGCATGTTCTCGATATATATATTAAATAATCCCAAGTTTAATATTTTCTTTCTTTGTTAAGCAAGAAAGGAAATTAAAAATAAAGAAAAGAATGAAGTAAAAAAATTAAAAAAGATACACAGCCATAAAACCCCTACAACTCACAACTTTTTCTTTGTTTTGTCTTACGATTTGCCCATATATAATAGAGGGATAAAAATTTTTGTTCTTTCAAAGCTTATAACACTCGTATTTATAAGGGATTTATGGCAGTTGGTGTCATACGGGGCTTATATATAATAGAGGGATAAAAAATTCATTGCCCCTTTAATTGAATAGAAAAAACTAAAAAGAAATCTAAACCACCGAGATTTCTTTTTTGTTGTGTAAAGAAAAATTTTAACAAAAGGAGGACTTTATCAAAAAAACACCACACCACTACAACTTAATAACAAACCACAAAACAAAAATCTAAAACTAGGAGTAAAAAATGAACAATAAACAACAAGACAAAATTAAAACTCAACACACTTTACGAATTTACTCACAAGACGACTTAAACACCTTGCAAAGTTCTTATGACCTTACTCGTGATGGCTTTAAAGACCAATCCGAGTTTATTCGTTATTGTGTTGTTTTAGGAGCAGAAAAACTTATGGGCGACAAGAAAATCGACCAAAGATTAAACCTAGACGAAATCAAAGAAACCTTAAAACAAATCAATACAAAACTTGAAAACATTGGTGGCAATATGCAAGTTGATGAAAGCGAACGAAAAGTTGATACCTTGCTTATTCAAAGACTTTGCAACTATATAGCAAAAATCCTATTTGAGAATTATGACAATGCAAGTGGCGAATTGCTTGATGGATTGTTTTATCTCAAAGGAGAAAAGTTGGATATTATGAAGGAGTTAGATGGAAGACAAAAACAATCTAGTTAACTTCTTTGTAAATTATTACAATCCTAAAAACAGCTCTGACGAAGCCATTGAAAACCGAAAATATTATTCATCAAACAAAGCAAAAGATTATATCAACTATATCTCAACAGGTATAGCAGATATGAAGAAAATGGACTATGTTGCTTATATGAAAGACAAGGAAAAGTCGTATGGATTATTTAATCAAGATGGTTTAATTTCTAGTGAATATACAAAAGGATTAAGAGAGAGATTGAGAGTAACCAACTCTATTATTTGGGATTGCTTAATAACCTTTGAAGAAAAGTTTGGCAAAACTTGGTGCAATTCTTATGAACAAGCATACGAGTTATTAAAAACCGAACTACCAAAATTCTTCAAACGAGCAGGACTAAATCCTGACAATATTGAGTGGTTTGCAGGACTTCACGAGAACACCGATAACAGACATATTCATCTTTGCTTTTTTGAAAAAGAGCCACAAAGAATTCGCCCAAGAAAGAAAGGTAAACACTTTTCAATAGGTAAAATACCACTCCCTGCGATACTAGAATGCAAAGCAAATTTGGAGCTTTCTGCGACCGATTATAAGGCACGAATGAGAGCAAACCGACTTCTTATAGAAGAACATACCAAAGAGAGATTAAGACAAAAATCTGGGCTTGTTTTACAATCCAAATTATTATCTCTTGCAGAGCATTTTCCAAAGTCAGGACACTTGTATTATCACAGCGAAAATATGGCAAGTTTAAGACCTGAAATAGATAGCATTACAAACTACCTAATCAAGAAGAATTTTGAACTACAATGTGCATTTGCTGACTTCAAAGAACTAGCAAAAGAAAAGGACGAAAAGTTTGCTCATTACTGCAAAAGAAATAAAGTTAAACAGCCATACTCTTTTGAAAAGAAATACACACAAGACATCTATCGTAGGATTGGAAATAAGATAATAATTGCTGCTCTAAATATTAGAGATAGCAATGCGAAACGATTAAAACTAAACGCACAAATCAAATCGCAAAAATATGCACAAAAGAAAGGTCTATTTGACCAAATTGTTGAATGTATGGAAATCTCAAAAAAGGTGGATTTTGAGATTATGAAAGCATTTCAAGATTATATGGAAAAACTTGAAAACATTAGGTATAGTCAACTTGTGGAATTACGAGAAGACCAAGCCGAAATGTAGGTTTTTGCATAGAGATTATAGAAAACAGGATAAGCGAGAAACTATTTGCCACTTGGTGCCTCTAAAAGCCCTTATTTTTAGGGCTTTTTAGAGAAACACCTGCAAATATATGTTTTCTCGTCGTTCTTTCGGTCTGCTGGGATACCCAGACAACCGATTTTTTCTGCGAAGGCAAGAAAAATAACAAATTAGGAATATAGAAAAGCAGAAAGAAGTTAGGACTTATTAGTCGTTCTTTCTCAAAAATTTAGATATAGAAAATACCTTTATAGAACTGAACAAAAATATTTAATTTTACGAGGAGAA
>JAFTMY010000070.1 GCA_017452165.1 Clostridia bacterium
AATCAAGATGGTTTAATTTCTAGTGAATATACAAAAGGATTAAGAGAACGATTGCGAATTACCAAATCTGTTATATGGGACGGTCTCATTACCTTTGAAGAAAAGTTTGGAAAAACTTGGTGCAATTCTTTTGAACAAGCATACGAACTTGTAAAAAGTGAACTGCCAAAATTCTTTAAACGAGCAGGACTAAATCCCGACAATATTGAGTGGTTTGCAGGACTTCACGAGAACACCGATAACCGACATATTCATCTTTGCTTTTTTGAAAAAGAGCCACAAAGAATTCGCCCACGAAAGAAAGGTAAATACTTTTCAATAGGAAAAATACCACTCCCTGCGATATTAGAATTCAAAGCAAATTTGGAGCTCTCTGCGACCGATTATAAGGCACGAATGAGAGCAAACCGACTTCTTATAGAAGAACATACCAAAGAGAGATTAAGGCAAAAATCTGGGCTTGTTTTACAATCCAAATTATTATCTCTTGCAGAGCATTTCCCAAAGTCAGGACACCTACATTATCATAGTGAAAATATGGCAAGTTTAAGACCTGAAATAGATAGCATAACAAACTACCTAATCAAGAAGAATTTTGAACTACAATGTGCATTTGCTGACTTCAAAGAACTAGCAAAAGAAAAGGACGAAAAGTTTGCCGTGTATTGCAAAAGAAATAGAGTTGAACAGCCATATTCTTTTGAAAAGAAATACACACAAGACATCTATCGCAGGATTGGAAATAAGGTAATAATTGCTGCTCTAAATATTAGAGATAGCAATGCGAAAAGATTAAAACTAAACGCACAAATCAAGTCGCAAAAATATGCACAAAAGAAAGGTCTATTTGACCAAATTGTTGAATGTATGGAAATCTCAAAAAAGGTGGATTATGAGATTATGAAAGCATTTCAAGATTATATGGAAAAACTTGAAAGCATTAGGTTTAGTCAACTTGTAGAATTACGAGAAGACCAAGCCGAAATGTAGGTTTTTGTATAGAGATTATAGAAAACAGGATAAGCGAGAAACTATTTGCCATTTGGTGCCTCTAAAAGCCCTAAAAATAAGGGCTTTTTAGAGAAACACCTGCAAATTTATGTTTTCTCGTCGTTCTTTCGGTCTGCTGGGAAACCCAGACAACCGATTTTTTCTGCGAAGGCAAGAAAAATAATAAATTAGGAATATAGAAAAGCAGAAAGAAGTTAGGACTTATTAGTCGTTCTTTCTCAAAAATTTAGATATAGAAAATACCTTATAGAACTGAACAAAAAATATTTAATTTTACGAGGAGAACTTAATGAATTTTAATGATAATCAACAACTTAATATTAACAACTTAATACAATGCGAAGTTGATAGAATTTCGCAAAAATACAATAAAGATTTTCTTGATTGTGAAGACCTAATTAAGATTACAGGTCTTGGAAGAGATAATGTTAGAAATTTGATGAGAAGTAAAAATTTCCCCACAACAAAGGTCGGCAAAAGACAAGTTGTGAGTGTGCTAAATTTTGTTACTTGGCTCACTCTAAACAACAATACAAACGAGGTGCAAAATGGCTAGTAAAAAAACATACAAAACAAAAACAAGACGAGCAAATAATGAGGGCTCAATATTCCAAAGAAAAGATGGTTTATGGACTGGCTCTATCACACTTGGTTATGATGACAATGGCAAAATTAAACGCAAGGTCGTTTATGGAAAAACAAGATTAGAGGTTGCAAATAAAGTTGCAGAAATCACAAACAGAATTTCAAATGATAATTATGATTTAGTTAGCAACAACTCACTCTCTACTCTAATGAAAGAATGGTTATTGGTGTTTAAGAAAACACAAGTAACAGCAAGAACTTTTGAAAATAATTTTAGACATTTCAATTTATACATTGAGCCAAAAATTGGTGGAATGAAATTAGATGAGATAACAAGTATTACAATACAAAAATTACTTAATGAAATGCTAGAACAAAAATTAAGTTTGGACTATGTTAAGAAAACAAAATTCTTACTTAGACAATTCTTTGAATATGCAGTTGATAATAAATTGCTTGTTGTTAACCCTGTTGATAGAACAAAGGTAAGAAGTAATGAAAGAAAAATTTATGATGGTCAAAAAGAATATAAAGCAATACCCATTGAAGCCCGAGAAGAATTTATTGAATGCTTAAACAATAATGATTTTCTAAAACCACTATGTTTAACAATGATGTTTGCAGGGCTTCGTAGTGGCGAAGTTTTAGCTTTACAATGGCAAGACATAGATTTTGAAAATAAAACCATATCTATTGAACGAGGATTAACCATAGAGCCAAAATTCAATAGCGAGGGCAAAGTAATTAAAAGAGTTACAATAATTAGTGATACAAAAACAGCTTGTTCTAAACGAGTTGTGCCAATGCCTGATATTTTGATAAATGCCTTAAATGATTACAAATTAAGACAAGCAGAAATCTCAAAGAAAAGCAAAGTTAATTTGATTGATAAACATTGTTTTGTGTTTGCAAATGATGATGGCACATTTAGGACATATTCAGGCACCCAAAAGATATTTGATAGGTTTTTAAAGAAATACAACCTTACTCAATACAATATCCATTTTCACGGATTAAGGCACACCTATTCAAATATGTTGTTTGAAGCCGACCAAAATCCAAAAGTTATACAAAACTTGCTTGGTCATAAAGACGTTAAAACAACAATCTCAACATACAACTCTGTTGATAAAAGTTATTTTGAAAAAGCAACTAATGTTCTAAATGAACAATTTAAAGAAAATGACAATAAAAAAATTGTTGAACAAATCAAAGATGATGACATTGATAAAATTATAGAAATGCTCCAAAAAAGAAAACAACAAGAACTTGAACAACAAGAAGAATATGAAAGAGAACAAAAGAAAAAGAAAAAACAAAGTGATATGGAGATGTAAAAATC
>JAFTMY010000071.1 GCA_017452165.1 Clostridia bacterium
CCTGAGACCTACACCTATTAATAATAATTATAATATAAACTAACGGATACCTAAATTATAAGGTTGTCCGTTTTTTTATTTTAGTTGTTGTTTTTTCTACATTTATGGGGTTTCACCCCAATCCCTATAAGGGTTGCAACCCTTAACCCAAGTTAAAATTTATTTTTGCAAAATAAATTTTGGGGTTAGTCTTGTCAAAACGCTATCGCATTTTGCCTGACCCCTACATAATTAATTATAAGTGAAAATTTATAAATTATCATTTTTTAATTATCATTAAATTTAATAATCTTTTTATTTAGGTGTCCGTTATTTATATTTTTATTAAAACTAATAGGTGTAGGCCACTGGCAAAACACGATAGAGTTTTGCTCTTAGTATTCCCCAAAATTTAATTTGGAACAAATTAAATTTTAACACAGGTCAAGGAACTAGTTCCTTGTGGGGGTTATAGGGGGCTAGCCACCTAATAATAAAGAACTAGTTCCTTACGGGTGTGGGTAGAACTCACAATATTTAAAAATTTCAACTTAGAATCCACAAAAAAAACTATTGAAAAATTTTCAATAGTTTTTTTTTATTTCCATAGATTTTCAGGGTAAATCCCCTGTTTTTTCATTAATCTTATTTGTAATTTTACATTTTCAAGGTCTTGTTTATAGGTAAGTCCAAGCCATTTTTCATCAGTCTTATTTGTTATAACTTTTATTAAATTATTATTAATTGCGTTTGTAACAGAAGTTGGAAGATAAAATTCTTTAGATTCTGCCCTATCCTTATCTTTTATAAATTCATCAAAGTCATTTTGAAGAAACTCAAAAAGTTTTTTATTAAAACCAAACATATTCATAGAAACTAGTGAGTTTTCATCAATTTTTACATTTTCAGTCTTAAGTAAATCTCTAGCAAAAATCTCACCATTATTACTAGTTATTTCACTTTCAGTTATTTTTATCAAAGTATTATTTTCAACGGTTGCAAGCCCACGAGTAACATTACCAAAATTTGACAAAGTATTTTTTATTTTAAAGACTGTTGTGCAAAATTCATCATCTTTTAAATTATTTAAACTTTTTGCAAGAGCATTAAAACTTTCATAACCATAAAAGTCATCTGCATTAATAACAGCAAACTTGTCGCTTACTTCATTTTTAGTAAGAAGCACTGCATAACCTGTGCCAAGTGGTTTAGTTCTGCTTAAACCTAATCCGTCGTTGCTTTGAAAAACATAAGAAACTTTAACTTTCTTGCTAACTCTTTCGCCAATAGTATTATTAAAAATTTCAAAGTTTTCTTTACTTATAATAAATACAATCTTATCAAAACCTGAGCGAATCGCATCAAAAATTGAATAATCAATAATATAATTTCCATTTTCATCAATAGGAGTAAGTTGTTTTAATCCACCAAACCTACTACCTATGCCACCTGCCATAATAACCAAATCCAAAATATAATCCTCCTTATCATTTTATGAAAAAATCTAAATTTTTGTTAAAAACGAAAGACTTTTTAAATTAGAAAAATTTTTAAATAAAACAACTTTATTAAAATTATATCTAAAAAAGTGACAGGGTGTCTACTATTTTTTAAAAATCGTATGTTATGATTTAAGCAAAGGAGGTGAAAAATGAAAAACATATTAGAAATAGTCGAGTCTAAAAATAGAATATCATTAAAAGAAAATTATGAACCAATAATATGTGGAAACACTAATTATTATTTTAAATTTACTTTTGATGATGAGTGGTCAGTTGCAAGCAAGAAACAATTAATTATCGAAATTTTAGGAAGAAAAATCATTCTTGAAATTGGCGAAGATAATATTTGTAAACTACCAAGTTTTCCAAATGCTGTAAGTTGTCTTGTAATGGTAAACTGCGTTATAGATGAAAATGAGTGCTATTCATCAAATGCTCTTAGAGTTGAACTTGAACCAAACCCAATGAAAGAAAGTTTGGAAGTTTTAGAGCCATTTTCAGGATATTTTTCAAAACTCTTATCAAGCGTAGATGACATTGCAAATGGAAAACTTAGTGTAAAAAACTCTGACTACTCCACAGTTTCAGGCAGAAGTGAAACTCAAGTTAGTCTTACTGGCGATGAAAATATTACAGGAAGTAAGAATTTTGAAACAGAAATTTTAAAGCAAAATAATATTGTTCCTAACATAAACCAAATAAGCAATCCAAACTTACTTATCAATCCAGAAATGCTTATTAATCAGCGTGGACAAAATAGTTATTCAGGAAACAATGTATACGCTACTGATAGATGGAAACTATGCTGTAATGAAGCCTATGCTACAAAACAAGATACCGGTAAATGGGTCATTGGAATTTCTGGAGCAACAACAAGTGGTGCAAAAAATGTCTTGATGCAAACAATTGAGAATTTTGAAAAACTAAAAGGCAAAACCATAACAGCAACTATAAGTATTAGCGATTTTAGTAGTATTACAACTTATGCGACTTTATTTATCTATGATGGAAAAAGCAGAACAGATGTATCTATTAACCATAAAAACAACTTAGTAAGTGCAACTTATACAGTAAATGAAAATGCTACAACGCTTTGCGTAGGTATTCGTGCTAGTTATACCAACAGCGATTTTAGTTTTATTTTTAACTGGTGCAAACTAGAAATTGGAAACAATCCAACAATGTTCTCACCAAAAATCTATGCTCAAGATTTTAGAGATTGTCAAAGATTTTATCAAAAATTAAAACTAAATGGTGGCGCTAGTTCAGCATCGACAGCATCTGTTATTTACTGTGCGTTTCCTGTTCCTGTAACAATGAGAACAAAACCAACAATTGCTTCTTATACAATCCCGTCGATAAGAGGTAATGGTGAAATGTTTAACGCTTCATCTATATCTATGAACTCTATTTATGATAACGAAATTGTTTTTACTTGTTTTGGTGGTGGAAATTTGAAACAATATCAAATTTACGCTCTACACAACGGAGAAGTTTTACTTGATGCTGAAATTTATTAATGGCATATAAAAATTATTAATAATGTAAAATAATAATATTTTATAATCATTTTTATCATTATTAATAATTTATTAATTAATTCGACAAGTTAAATTTATTTTCTAAAAAATATAACAAAATAGTAAACAATTTTACTTTCTTAAATAATATTAGACAATATCTAATTATCTAATACATAATTTTATATTATTCTACATATATTATTTTATAAGAAATTATCAAATCATATAAGGGGAGATTAATGGAAGATTTTATTACAAATTATGATAATAATATTAATAATTTTGATAAGGCTGAAAGTTCTCAGATAGAAAAAATTATTGATGAAAACGAAAATGAAATTACAGACAACAATAACTTCAAATATATGAGTCCTGAAATGTTAGATAGTGCAGTTCAACTTAATATGAATAATTATTTTGAAGATTTAAGTAATGATAATAATTCTAATATTAAAGTTTATGCTAAGGTCAATGAAGATGGATATATCGTAGATATTTCTAGCGATATATTTTTAAAAGATATATCTGATTGGATTCAAATAGATGAAGGCAAGGGCGATAAATTCGCACATGCAAAAAGCCAATATTTTAACGACGGTTTAATAAATAAAAATGCAGAATTTATACATAAAATAAATTAATTTTACATTTTTAAAAAATATATAACAAAAAAACTGTGTTTTTTAGTAAAAAATATGTTTTATGTTATTATTTTTTATTTATATTGTATTTTATTCTTTTAAATTAACTAAAAAACACATTATAAATAATAAATCTTTTTTGTCAATTTATTATTTATCTGAAACGAATGAACAATAATTTGATTTTATTCAAATGAAGACTAAATTTCAACTTAGGGCATTTATCGTGAAGTCTAAACCTGATTATATGCTTTTTAGATATTCACAACAACTAGATTTATTTTAATACAATATATCTAACTTATTTATCATAAAACGCAATTTTGACAAAAAAAGTTTGCATAACAAGTCTGCAAACTATAATAATATTTTATCTAAAAAAATAATAATAGGAGAAAAAACATACCTATAAAAATCGAACAATTTTATGAAACATTAATTAATTTATGAAGAAAATTTAATAATATTCCTAACTAAAAACAAAAATGCTAACACCCCACAAGATTTATTCTTGTGGGTTTTTTATTTTGTGGATTTTACCCCAAACCCCATAAGGGTTCATAACCCTTAACCTGAGTTTTATTATATGGGGTTTTATCCCAAACCCCATAAGGGTCGCAACCTTTAACCTGAGTTTATTATATGGGGTTTTACCCCAAACCCCATAAGGGTTCATAACCCTTAACCTGAGTTTATTATATGGGGTTTTACCCCAAACCCCACAAGGGTTTGTACCCCTTGACCAGAGTTAAAATTTATTTTTGCAAAATAAATTTTGGAAGAGTTAGACTTGTCAAAAAACTTACGCATTTTGCATGAGACCTACATAATTAATTATAAATTATAAATGATAAATTATAAATTTTGGTCATTATTTTATAATATAAATATCTTA
>JAFTMY010000072.1 GCA_017452165.1 Clostridia bacterium
GCATACCTCCAACCTTTATACTTTTTGTTAATGATGTCAATTTAATGACTGATAATTATTTAAGGTATTTAGAAAATAATATTAGAAAAGCAATTGATTTTACTGGAACACCGGTTAGATTAAAATTGAAATCTAAAAAAGAAGAAGATATTTAGGAGAAAATGTATGGTTAGTGAATGGTGGCAATTAGTTTTAACAATAGTAATATCATATTTTTGTGGTAATATTTCTTTTGCAAGAATGATTGCAGCCTACAAGCGTGATGATATTACAAAACTTGGAAGTGGAAATCCTGGGGCAACCAATATACTTAGAAACTATGGTTTTAAATTTGGTGTTTTAAATTTACTTCTTGATATGCTTAAAGCTTATGTTCCGGCAATGTGTGCTTATTTTATTTTTGATAAAAGTCTTGTAATGCTCTATATTGCGGGAATATCAAGTATGGTTGGTCATATTATTCCTGTTGTTTGGAAATTTCAAGGTGGTAAAGGAATATCTTCAATGATGGGTATTTTTTTAGCGGCAAACCCACTTGCAACAGTAATTGCTGTTTTGGTAGGTGCAGTGATTTGGGCGATTTTTGAGTATGGCTCAGTGGTAAGTTTTCTTTGTGTATCATCGCTTTCAGTTATTGAGGGTCTTAGAATAAAAGAAATACTTGAAACTAGCGATAGAAAAATAGTTTCACTTATATTATTTGGAATATTTGTATTTACTTTTTATGCTCATAGAAAAAATATTGAAAGATTACTTCTTGGAAGAGAAAATAAGGCACATTTAATTAAGAAAACTAAGAAAAAATTAAAAACTAAAACAAGGTAGGTAGTTTATGAAAAAGTCAAAACTTTTACTCAATTTAACTTCATTTTTCTGCTTTATTTATTTTGCACTATATATTTTTACATTGGTATTTATTCCTATTGGAATTTATTGTTATATTGCTGGAAAAAACTTTTCTTATAAGGCAGAGCATTTAGATGATACTATGAAACTTAGTAATATAAATTTTAAAAGATATGTTATTTTTGTTAGTATTTTCTGTTTCCCATTTGGTCTTTTAGTGATAATTCCTTATAGATATTTAACATCTAATAATATTGTTATTACAAATTTAAAATATGTAAATGTAGAAGATATTAAGTCTGTGGAAGAAACAAATGAGACACAAGATAACTCTTCTAATCAAACAGAATTGAATCAAGAAAAAGAGGAAACTGAAGAAGAAAAATTAGAAAAGTTCAAAAAATTACAAAGTTTTAAAGAAAAAGGTTTTATAACAGAAGAAGAACTTGAACAGGCGAGAGAACAAATATTTGGCAAAAAAGAATAATTTTTAAAAACAGCACTTAGTGTTGTTTTTATTTTGCATAAAATGTCTAGTTAAATCATATATTTAGGTATAACACTAAATGGAGGATTTATGGATAATTTTGAAATTTATAACGATATTGCTGTCAGAACTAATGGTGATATTTATGTTGGAATTGTTGGTCCAGTTAGAACAGGTAAGTCAACATTTATATCAAAGTTTATGACTAGTTCTATTTTGGATAATATTACAAATGAATATGAAAAGAAAAGAACTATTGATGAGATGCCACAGTCAGGTGCAGGAAAAACAGTTATGACAATGCAACCAAAATTTGTTCCAAGCGAAGCGGTTAGTGTGGACTTTGGAAATGATTGTAAAGCAAAAGTGAGACTCATTGATTGTGTGGGTTATGCTGTGAGTGGTGCAAGTGGGTTTGAAAATGAAGGAAAACCAAGAAAGGTAAAAACACCTTGGAGTGATGAGGAAATTAGTTTTGAAGAAGCAGCACAAATTGGAACTCATAAGGTAATTTCTGAGCATTCGACAATTGCAGTTTTAGTTACAACTGATGGTTCAATTGCGGATATTCCTAGAGAAAGTTATGTGCCTGCTGAAGAAAGGGTAGTCAGTGAACTTAAGGCAAATAATAAACCATTTGTAATTATTTTAAATTCTAAAAAACCTAATTTAGAAAGTAATGTAAATCTTAAAGATGAATTACAAGAAAAGTATAATGCTCCTGTAATATTATTAGATGTAACAAAATTAAATAGTGATAAAATAAGAGAAATAATAAGAAGTGTTCTACTTGAATTTCCTGTAAAACAAATTAATTTTAAACTTCCAAAATGGATTATGGCTTTGCCATATGAAGATGATTTTATTAAGAGTATTATTTCAAATATAAAAGAAAAAACAACTAATGTCTACAAGATGAGTGATTATGATAAATTATTGAATATCTTTGAAAGTAACACTGATTTTAAGATTCTTGAAGTTGATAATATTAATCTTGCAACAGGTGAAATTGATTTTAATATTCCAGTTGATGATAAGTTGTATTATAAAACACTCAGTAGAGAATGTGAAATGGAAATTGAAGATGATTATCATTTAATGACTTATATGAAGGAACTTGTTAAAGCAAAAAAAGAGTATGATAAAATAAAATATGCACTTGATAGAGTAAAAGAAACAGGCTATGGTGTTGTTAATCCAACAATAGATGATTTAGAGTTGGAAGAGCCTGAAATTGTTACTAAAAATGGTTCATCTAGTTTAAAACTAAAAGCAAAAGCACCTAGTCTTCATATTATGAGAGTAGATGTAAATGCTGAAGTTTGTCCTGCTGTTGGTAGTGTTGAGCAGAGTGGTTCACTTGTTTCTTATATGATTAATGAGTTTGAAAATAATAAATATGATATTTGGAATAAGAATATGTTTGGCAAGCCAATGAATGAACTTGTGAAAGATTCAATTGATTCAAAAATTATGGGACTTCCTGAAGAAGTGCAAACAAAAATGCGTAAAACACTTACTAAAATTGTAAATGAGAGAAAAGGTGGTATCATCTGTATATTATTATAAAAAACGCAAAAATATATAAAAAATATTAAAAAATAACCCTAAAACTGCAAAAAATCCCTAATTTTATAAAAATTAATAGAAATAATTAAAATAAAGATAAAATATAAATATATAAAAATAAAAACAAGTAAAATTAATAATATAATTAATTTTACCTGTTTTTATTTTAATTATTAGAGTTTTTGTCGTATTGTTGTAAAATTTTACTATAATTATATTTTGTCGATATTGCTGAATTAGATTCAAGTTGAGCATCTCTTCCCATTGACCACATTGATACAAGTCCATAGTTGTTTTTGATTGCGTCATTAACAACAGATTTTGCCATATCAAGTGTAAATACAGGGTATAAGTTACTTTCGTATCCTATTGAAAATGTTGCACCTGTTTTAAGATATGCTTGGTCGTCAGTGAGTTCTATGCCGTGGTTAGAATATATTTCTTTCATTTGAGTAATAGAATTTGTGATTGCTCTCACTGAGGCTGTGCCATAATCTTCATTTGAGTAAACACCATCACCATAGCACATTGTCATAGAGTTTATTAGTGTAATATCAACACCTGCGTCAAGATATGCGTTTATTAGTTTGATTTGTTTTTGTTCCCAGCCTGTTGGCATAATTGGAATAGTAAGGGTAATCTCTATATTTGTTTTGTCTTGAACAGATTTTATTGCTTTAGCATTAATAATATTTTGGTCTTCATCTTGGTTTGATTCTTCAATGTCAAGGTCTAATCTTTTTATTTCATATGTTTCTATAATTTCAGTATAGAAATTTTCGAGATTGGCTTGATTTTGAGAAACAACCCATGGAGCGTCACCTGCTTGTCCACCAATCGAAATTGTAAAATCTCCACCTCGTTCTTTTAAGTTTGCTAATGATTGTTTTATTCCTTGATACTGTGAATTTGTTTGATTTGCTTCACTTAAAAGATAATATCCTCCCCAACCCCATCTAATACTTCCATCAGTTTCAAGTGGATTATTTTGGTCAGGTTGAATAAATCCAAGATTAAAGTATTTAAATCCAGATTCATCACAAAGTTTTCCAAGGTCAGGAGCTCCATTTAAACTATATGCACTTATAGGTTCTACCCAAGAAGACATATCAATATAAGGGGCTGATAATCTGGTTGGCCAACCACTTTTTTTAGATGTATTATTAGGGTCTACTAAAATATTGTGTGTTATAGTTGGAAATGTAAAAATTAATATAAGTTCAAGTAAAAAAGTGATAGACATTATTATATATATAGGAATATATCTTCGTTTGTATGGGGATAAATTTTTAAATATATTTTTCATAGTTCCTTCCTTAATATTTTTATCTTGTGAAAATAAATTAGAAATATACATTATTTTGACTATTAATAGTTTCTTTTTAGTTATAAAATTTGACAATTAAGTATTCTAATATTAAAATTAATATATATAAATTTATAAAAACAAAAAAGGAAAGACTATGCAGACAATATTTTATAATGCAAACATAATTACATTTGATGAAAATTTACCTAAGGCAGAGGCGTTTTTTGTTAATGATGGAAGTATTGTTTTAGTTGGAAGTAATGACGAAGTTTTATCAATGAAAACAGATGATATAAACGTTATAGATCTTAAAGGAAAAACAGTAGTGCCATCTTTTTATGATATAAATGCAAGAATATATGATTTAATAGAAGATGGTATAAAAAACGCAAAACTTGATGAATTTCTTGAAAATAATGCAGAAATTGATGAAAATTACGATAAATTTGTTAATTTTGATATATATAAAAATCACTTTTTACCTATACAGGAAGATTATTTAGCAAATGGAATTACTACTGTTTTTGAACTTAGTATGAATTCAAAAGAGTTTACATTTTGGAAAAAATTATCTGAAACAGGTGAATTGAAATTAGATGTTATCGGTTATGTAGATATAACACAAAATAAAGATATTATGGATAATAATTGTAGGTCTTATAGAAAATATAAAAAACATTTTAGACTTGGTGGTTATTATTTAAAAATAGATGATGAACTTATCACAAAAAAGGCTTGGCTTTGTAAACCATATAAGGGAGAGCATAGATATCAAGGTTATACAAACTATGTTGATGAACATTTGATGATTGCTATAAAAACAGGTCTTGAGGAAAAGAAACAATTTATTGTTGAATGTAATGGAGATAATGCACTTGATCAGTTTTTAAGATGCTTTAGAGAAAAAGTTAAAGATAAATTAGAAGAAGATAAATTTAAACCTATTGCCAAAAATTGCAATTTTATATCAAAAAAGCATTTTAAAGAATTGAAAGAACTTGATATTACACCATGTTTTCAAATTAAAGATATTTCAGAATATGGAAAAGAGTATAGAAAAAGCATAGGTAAATTTAGAGCATCTAAAATTCAACCTGTAAGAGATGTTATAGATAATGGTCAACAATTTTTACTTAGTTCAAAAAGTAAAGAAATACCTAACATCTTTGAACTTGCGTTTTTTGCAGGTAGTAGGGAATATGATAAAAATAAAGTGTTAGGTAAAAAGAATATAATTTCATTTAAAGAAGCAATTAATTCTCTTATTATTTCGTCATCAAAATTTGCTTTTGACTATGGATTTAAGGGTTCTATTGAAAATGGAAAAAGAGCAGATTTTGTTGTTTTAAATGACTCATTAGAGGATATTGAAAATAATAAAATTTTAGACCCAGTTTTAAAGACATTTATAGAGGGAGAAGAAGTTTTTACTAAATAAGAAAAAAAACTAACTAAATTTTAGTTAGTTTTTTTTATAATTTTTTACATAAAAAAACTCCTAGCGAGTGATAACTAGGAGTAATTTATTATGCAAATAACAGAACTAAAAAAGGAGGGAAAAGAAAATTTAATTTACTAAATTAATTTTCAAAGTTCTGTTATAGCAAAATTGGGAAAAGAAATATTATTTCTTATTAATCTACATTGAGATAAAATATTAAAAAATATTTCATAATATGATATTATCATAAAAAAATGCAAGTTGCAACTAAAAATGTAAAATACTCTAAAATAATTAATAATTTTACATTATTTATTGTTTTGTGATACAAATGCCCTTAAACTGTTTAATCTAAGTTCATATTCATATCTTGTCAAGACGGTTTCCTTTGGGTCATCTCTACCAATGTGATGAAGAATATATTTGTCGCTTGATAAAAGCGCTCTTTCATAAAGAGGATTACTAAGTGCTGAAATAAAAATTTCGTCGATAAATATTTGATATTCTTCGCTGTGTCTATCTATTGGTTTTCCTTGCCAGTATAGTATTCCTGTTTCTCCCCAAAAATCGTTTTCATTACATGCTCTAATGTGGTATGCGTCCATTCCAGAGTATTTTAAAACTAAGTTTTGAGTTTTTATATCTTGATATTTAATGCCTTGCATTATTCCTTCAATACTATTTACTTTTTTACCTTTAAATGTAAATTGCATAGGGAATAAGTTAGATAAGACTTTTGATTTACTATTTTTTAATTTATAACCAACATCAAGGTAGGTTTCACCCTCTGGATATTTTTGTTCTAAGTCTTCAACAAGTTCATCATTAAAATAAATGCAGTCATCTATTATTTTTAATTCAGGCATTTCAAACTTGTAATTTTTTCTAAATTCTGTGTATTTTTCTCTTTTTGTCATTTTATTATCCCTATTAATTTTATTTATAATATATAGTATAGTTATAAATTTATTTTATATCAATTATTATGTTAATTTATTTATTAAAAATATTTTCACATAAAGCATTTAATTCAATAAAGAAGTCAATTAATTTTTCTTGGTCTTCGCCATCATTTAATTTTATGTTTATAACATTAGATTTAACATCATCTTTTATTATAAGTTCAAAAATTTTATTATTAAATTTGCATTTGCAGTCAGTTGCACATTCATCATAAATATCAAGTACATTTTCTTTTTTATGAAAAGGTAATTGCCAATAAATCATTTCTTCAAAAGTGTAACTGGTATCAAATTTAGATGTATTAATTTCAATTTTAAATGAAAAATGAAGATGATCTTCGCATTTAATATCTTTTACTCTTAATGTAAAATTTGAAAATTTTGTTTCAAATATATATTTTTCCATATTTATTCCTTTTAATAATGTAAACTTTACTTTTTTATTTTATTTAAAATATTTTTTGCACAAGTTAGCCATTTGTCAGAAGTTGACTTTATGTCACAAGTATTAAAAAATATTTCAGCAATTTTTTCAGCAAGTTCAAATTCATCTTTAACTTTGTAAAGATGTGTTAAAATATACTCATTTTCTAAATCATATTCGTTAACTAATTTTTCATTGTCTATTATACCGAGTGGGTCAACTTTGTTAAGTTCTTCTCTTACAATTAAAAACTGGTTATTGTGAAGTTTTTTCATTTCATTTTTTGTTATGTTATTTTTTGTATCTATCATTAGCCCATACCAATTTGACTTTCAGCACAGTTTACCATTTCTTGCTCAGCGATTAATTCTTGATTAAGTTTTCTAAATTCCTCAAGTGTAGGAGTTGGATTTTTCTTTAAAAATGAATCAATTGCTTTTTTATATTTTTTAAATCCTGGCATACCTTGATTTAATACTGTAACTGTTTTCATATCCATAAATACATCATCTTGAATAAACTTAATTTCATTGTTACCTTTTGGGTTATAAGGTCTTGATAGAAAACAAAGTTCATAGTATTCTTTATTTCTGCTAGCAAGTTTCCAAGTTTGTGCTTCAAGTTCAGAGAATTTTTTATCTCCTTGTGCTACGCCTTTTGCTAAAAATCTATAATCACTATACATAATTTTTCTCCTTGTTTGTTTTATTAATTTTATCATAAAAGATTTATTAATTCAATACTATTTTTTATTATGAATTTCATCAACTGTAACAGATTTCATACCAACTTCATTAGCAAATTCATCTGCTCTTTTACAAATATCTTCATAATATTTTATACTTTCTTCAGTTGTCATTGAATCAAGCAATTCATCTCTTTGCCTGCGATACTCCATAATATTATCACATATATTGTTAATTTCATCTATTTTTCGCAAGTTTTCTCTTTCTTCTTCAGTCATAGATTTTTCTCTTTCCATTCTTTCTTTTTCAATTTGGTCGTATACTTTTCTAACTTCGTCAAAATCGATTTTAGATACATCTATTATATAATCTTCTAAATTTTCTTCTAAGTTTTCCATAATTTACCTCTAAATCTTTATTAAATAATAATTTCTAAAATATTTGCCATATCGATAAAATTGTCCTTTGCAAATCATACCAAGTTTTTGAAGAGAGTGGTTGCTAGCAGTGTTGTCAGGGTGGGCGGTAGCAATTAAATATTCATAGCCAAGTTCTTTTGCTTTTTTAAGTAGGGAATTGTTTATTTTTAGCATATAGTTATTGCCACGTGCCTCAGGAAGTGTCATACACTCGGCAATTTCAGCAACTTTAGATCCTTTAATATCACATAATTTTTCAATATCTAAAAAATCACTTTCATCAAAAAATAATCCGGAAATTGAAAGTAGTTTTTCATTTTCTATAATACCATATAAAAGGGCATTTTTATTTTCAAAAACATTATTAATTTCGTCATTTGTCATAACGATTAGCCACTCAGGATTAGGAAGGGAACTTGATACTATATTTATTAAATTTTTTAACTGAGAGTGATAATTTTTAGTAAGTCTTGTAATTTCCATTTTATATTTTTAATCCCTCCATTTTATATAATCGTCATTACTCTTCTTGACTGTAGAATCTTGGCTAGTAATGGTAAGAAGTTGAGCCTTTTTTTACATTATAAAAATATTATAATTAAATGTATAAATAAAATTAAATTCTATCAATTGACCAATTGATATCAGTTTTAATAATTTTTCCTGGAATTCCAGCAATAATAACATTTGATTTATCATAATCTTTACATAATGTGGTTGTTGCAGCAACAATAGAATCTTTTGATATATGAACTCCTTTTAAACAAGTAACTTTTGCTCCAAACCATACATGATCATCTATAATTATATTTTTTGAAGGATTAATTCTATCTCCTTGCATATTTAAAATAGAATGAGAATCTCCTGTTCGAAATTGTAAATCACTTGAAAATAAACATCTATTACCAATTTTAATTTTTGTGCCTTCAATTGCTGCAAGATGTGCTTTACCACAAAAATTTGTATTGGAACCAATTGAAATTTCGTTGTTAGAATCTTCGGTGCATAGTTCAACTTGATTCAAAGTTGAAAAATCATTAATTATAATTTTGTTATTGTCACCTTTTAAAACAATAAAACTATTTTTTATTTTTACAAAATCTCCAATAATAATTTTATTATTATTGCCATGACTTATAATTTTTAATCCATTAATTTTAGAGACTCCTATTGAAACTTTACAACCTTTTGAGTGTAATTTATTATTGAATTTTAAACCATTACAAATTTTCATACAAAGACTAAAAAATTTATGATGAGATTTAACCATTTTAATTTTATTTTCTTTATTCATAAATTATAAACTCCTTAATTAATATGTATAAAATATATGAGAAAGAAATTTTTAATTTCTTTGGATAGTGGTGCAGATAACAGGACTTGAAAGGAACGAAAGGAATAGAGCGACGGAATAGCGAAGTAAAAAACTGAGCGTCACAAAATTCGGAGGGAACTGTTATTTGCAAGTTGAGAAAGAAATTTTTAATTTCTTTGGATAGTGGTGCAGATAACAGGACTTGAAAGGAGCGAAAGGAATAGAGTGACGGAATAGCGAAGTAAAAAACTGAGCGTCACAAAATTCGGAGGGGACTGTTATTTGCAAGTTGAGAAAGAAATTTTTAATTTCTTTGGATAGTGGTGCAGATAACAGGACTTGAACCTGCACAGGTGTAACCCCATAAGGACCTGAACCTTACGCGTCTGCCATTTCGCCATATCTGCATTTACTATTTGTATTGTAATTTTTACATACAAAACAATGTTAGCATATTTTTGATATTATTTCAATTATTATTACAATTAAAACTTGCGATAGTAAAGAAAAAACGTATTTTTTTACAATATTAATTATATTTTTAAAAAATATAAAAAAAATCATTGACATTTTAAAAAATAAGTGATATTATAACGGGGTAAAAAACCGAATGCGGGTGTAGCTCAATGGTAGAGCGCCAGCCTTCCAAGCTGGTTACGTGAGTTCGATTCTCATCACCCGCTCCATTTAATTTTTACAAATGTGTCTTTAGCTCAGCTGGATAGAGCATCGCCCTTCTAAGGCGAGGGCCGGGGGTTCGAATCCCTCAAGACACACCAAACAAATATGGTGGTTGTAGCGCAGTTGGTTAGAGCGCAAGATTGTGGATCTTGAGGTCGTGGGTTCGAGCCCCATCTACCACCCCACTTTATTTTTATCTTTGGGGTATAGCCAAGCGGTAAGGCAATAGACTTTGACTCTATCATTTCGTTGGTTCGAATCCAGCTACCCCAGCCAAACAATTTTAATAGGGTTTAATCGAATAATTTGGGGTGTCGCCAAGTGGTAAGGCATGGGACTCTGACTCCCACATTCGAGGGTTCGAACCCTTCCACCCCAGCCAAAAAAATGGTTCATTAGCTCAGCCGGTAGAGCACTTGACTTTTAATCAAGGGGTCCCGAGTTCGAATCTCGGATGAGCCACCAAAAGCATAGCCAAGTTGAAAAACTTGGCTTAACTTATGAAAAAGCAAAAATTTATAAAAAATGGTTCATTAGCTCAGCCGGTAGAGCACTTGACTTTTAATCAAGGGGTCCCGAGTTCGAATCTCGGATGAGCCACCAAAAA
>JAFTMY010000073.1 GCA_017452165.1 Clostridia bacterium
AATATTCTCCATAAACGAGTTTAAGTTCATAAGTTCCGTTTTTATATGAAACAACTATTTCTGAAGTTTTACTTAAATCCGATGTTAATCTAAAACCATCATTAGTGCTAGTTCTTTGTAATTCAGTTCCATCTACTTTAATTTTTAAATTTTCGTTTGAAAAATCTAATTTTTGACCATTATAATTTGAATGTTCTAAGATTGGGATTAAGTAATCATCTGTAATAACATCTCCTTGTTTTAAGTCAAATAAACCGTTTGTATATTTACAAGTTAAACCGTTTTCTCTCTTTCTTTCAACTTTGATTTTCATTTCAATATTATAAAATCCCATTGGATGTTTGAAATATAACCTTACATCATCAGAAACCTTAGTAAATTTATTATCTTCAATGCTATAGTTACCCTCAGATGATTGGAAATGGTTTCTTGTAAGTTTTATCCAAGACTCCCTACCATCAGAATATGTTTCTATAAGATAAAGTCCCGTATAGTTAAAGTTTTCATCAACAAAATAACTTTGACTTGATTGAGATAATCTTACAGATGCAAGATATACAGGTTTTTCTCGTGTAAGTTTGTAAGCAAGAACACCACCAACTGTTAACATTATTACAGCAAGTGCTGCTGCTGTAATTTTTATAATTAACTTTTTATACTTGTTTTGGAGTTTTATTCTCTTTATGTTCTTCATATGAATAAGATCATAATCTTCAACATATTTACCAATATAAGTATAATCAAAATCATCAAGTGTAAGAGTTAACTCTTGCTTTTTATTTGAGTCCTTACCAAAGGTGCCTTTAAGTGCTTCATAATCTTGTTGTTTTTGTTTTTCTGAAATAGATTTTTCTTCATCTGTTTCATATTCATCGCCAGCATTCTCATCGACGATTTCAATATTATTAGATTGCAAAATTTTAGAAATCTTACTTTCTAACGATTTTAATCTATCTTTTTTCTCTTTTTGTTTAGGAGAAAGTTCCTCTTCTTCCTCTTCAACAGGTGCATTGTTTTCATTTTGAGGTTTTACATTTTCATCAGATTGTTGTTCAACTTGTTCTTCAGGATTTATTGCTTCTTGATTTTTTTTCTTTTTCTTAAAAAATAGAAAACCCATAAATGTATAACCTCCACTTTATAATCAAATACATTATAATTATATCAAAGATAAAAAATAAGGTCAAATAATAATAATTATAATTTTAATAAATAGTAATAAAATTAACTTAAATGATTAATTACAGCCATTTTTATTTGTTTATTTTTTTCAACTGAAAGTGATTTTCCACGACTTGATCTAGTATCCTCTGAAATTGAATTAATAGAAATAGATGCATAATCTTTCTCTTGTGATTCAATAACAATATCATCGTTTGAGTTAAATACACCACCGCAAACAATGCTATTTCCACTAGATTTATCACCTTTTAAATCAAACACCTTAACACCTTTTCTATATCTAGCAGAAACTTCTATTTCTGCTGTATTAATTTGTTTAGCAAATGCATAATCTGAAACTAAAACAATATTTTGACCCTGAGTTATTTGATTTGCTGCAACAACTTCATCGCCGTCACCAAGAAGTATTCCCTTTACACCAGCAGAAATTCTACCCTGCTCAGGTATATCAGATTTTTCACTGTTCAGGCCAAGTCCGAGTTTTGTTACCCACATAATAGTTGTATCTTTTACATCATTTTCAACATTAATAACTTCATCATCTTCTTTAATCTTAACTGCAACATATGATGATTTTGCTACTATATATTCAGTCATTGAAGATTTTTTAACCATACCTTGCTTAGTAAAGAATAACAAACTATCTGTGCTAGTTTCAGTAGGTTCTTCAAAAATAGCAACAGCAACTTCATTTGGTTTAAATTCTTTAATAAGTTTATTAATTTCTATACCCTTATCTTTCCATCTACAAACTGGTATAGTAGAAACATCTACCTTATAAGCATTACCATAGTTAGTAAAGATAAGCACTCTATTACTTGAATTAGTTTTAACAAACTTTGTATAAATTTCATGTGGTCTAGAATTTGCTGTCCAAAGTTTGCTTGAACCTGAGTAAGTAGTTGGCATTAAACTTTTTATGTTTCCATTTTGTGTTAATCCAACATAAAGTGTTTGTGCTGACTTTGTCTTAAGAGAATCAATATCTGCTATTTTATATTTATCTTCACTTGCAATAATTATTGACCTTCTTGGGTCTTTAAATTTCTTTTTAATTTCAAGCATTTCTTGCTTAATAATTTCAAATTGTAATTTTTTAGAGTTGATAATATTTGTAAGTTTAGCAATTAATTCTTGAATTTCTTTAAGTTCTTGTTCAAGTTTATAAATTTCAAGAGATGTAAGTCTTGCAAGACGCATATCAAGGATTGCTTGTGCTTGTCTATCCGATAAGTCAAATCTTGCCATAAGTTTGCGTTTAGCATCACTTGTATCTTCACTCTTTTTAATAATTTTAATAACTTCATCAATATTTTTAACTGCAACTATAAGTCCGAGAAGTATATGTTCTCTTTCTTTAGCAATATCTAAATCATATTTTGTTCTTCTATATATTACCATTCTTTGATAATCAATATAGTATGCAATTATATCAAGTAATCCCATAAGTTGTGGAGTACCATCAGCAATTGCTACCATATTAATACCATAGGTAACTTGCATATCAGTTTCTTTAAATAAAATATCTAATACACTTTTAATATCTGTGTCTTTTTTTACTCTAACAACTGCTCTTGTTCCTGACCTATCAGATTCATCAACAATTTCAGTAATACAAGATAAATCATATTTTTTACTATCTCTTACTGCCAAAATTTGTTGAAGCATCTTTGATTTATTAACTTGATAAGGAATTTCAGTCATTACAATATTTTGTTTTTCACCTGGTTTACCTTCAATATGAACTTTGGCTCTAAGAAGAATTTTACCTTTACCTGTTTCATAAGCTTTTTTAAGTTCATCACCTGCGATAATATATCCACCTGTTGGAAAATCTGGACCAGGAATAATCTTCATCATTTCATCTAAAGTTATATCCCTATTATCAATCATTGCAATTGCGCCTGTAATAACTTCAGACAAGTTATGTGTTGGAATATTAGTTGCTAAGCCGATAGCAATACCATTAGAGCCATTTACTAAAAGGTTAGGAAAACGACAAGGTAGTGTTACAGGTTCTTGAAGCGAGTCATCAAAGTTAAGTGTCCAATCTACTGTATTTTTTTCTAAATCACTTAAAACTTCAAGAGCAAGTGGTGCCATACGTGCTTCTGTATAACGCATAGCAGCAGCACCGTCACCATCAACAGAACCATAGTTTCCATGACCATCAACGAGTGTTTCTCTCATGTTAAAGTCTTGAGCCATACGAACCATAGCATCATAAACAGAAGTATCACCATGTGGGTGGAATTTACCTAAACATTCACCAACAATTCTCGCACTCTTTTTATATTCCTTATCTGGAGTAAATCCAAGTTCATAAAGAGTATAAAGTATTCTTCTTTGAACAGGTTTAAGACCATCCTCAACTCTTGGAAGCGCTCTTTCTAAAATAACATGCTCAGAATACGGAATCATTGACTCACTCATTACTACATCAATATTTTTTTGTATAACGCTTTTACCAAATCCACTTCCATCAATTACACCAACCTCTTCATTGCTGTAATCATTTAATTTTTCATCAATAGTTTTTTTAGTTCTACCCATAAATTTAGTTTCCTCTATTATTTCTTTTTACCCATAAAATCTGAAAGAGCATCAACTCTTGAAAAGTTTGCATGCTCAGCAATATAATTCTTTCTTGCCTCTACATTATCACTCATCCAAGTTGAAATCATTTTTTCAGCTTCAGCAGCATCATCAATTGTAACTTGAACTAAAGTTCTTTGAGTTGGATCCATAGTTGTATCCCAAAGTTGATCTTTATCCATTTCTCCAAGACCTTTATATCTTTGAAGTTTATAACCTTTACCTGCTCTCTTTGTTGCTTCAGGAAGTTCTGCATCAGAGTAAACATACTCTACAAAATCTTTTTTAGAAACCCTATAAAGTGGTGGAAGACCAATAAACACATGTCCATTTGTAATAAGTGATTTCATATATCTAAAGAAGAATGTTAAAAGAATACTTCTAATATGGAAACCATCTTGGTCAGCATCTGCTAAAATAATAATTTTATTATATTTTATTGCATCAATATTAAAGTCTTCTCCAATACCAGCACCAAGCGCAGATATTAAAGTTCTAAATTCATCATTCATTAAAACTTGATCAATTCTTTTCTTTTCTACATTAAGAGGCTTTCCTCTAAGTGGTAAAATTGCTTGGAAATGTCTATCTCTCGCCTGCTTACAACTTCCACCTGCAGAATCACCTTCAACTATAAAAATCTCATTATTTTTATAATCTTTACCTGTGCAAGAAGCAAGTTTTCCAATAAGTGTTGAGTTTTCAATTGCTGATTTTTGTCTAGCAACTTCTTTTGCCTTTCTTGATGCTTCACGAACTTTCGCTGCACCCATTGCTTTATCTAAGATTGAAGATAAAGTCTTAGCATTCTTTTTATCAGCAAAGTATTTCATTAAACTACTAAAAACAACTGATTCAACAGCAGGTCTTGCTTGAGGATTTCCAAGTTTTGATTTTGTTTGACCTTCAAACTCAACTGTTTTCATCTTAATTAAAATTACTGTTGTTAAACCTTCTCTGTAATCATCACCAACAAGCATACCCGCATTTTTACTCTTTATATTTCCACTGGTTTCAGCGAGTTCAGAAAAAATCTTAGTTAATCCACTCTTGAAACCAATTTCATGAGTTCCACCATCAGGTGTTTGTATATTATTTACAAAAGAGAAAATATTATCAGTATAACTATCGGTATGTTGCATTGCTATTTCAATTTTAATATCATCAACTTCACCTATAATATAAATAGGCTCAGGATATAATGTTTTTCTACCATCATTTATATATTTAACAAAGTCAACAACACCACCATCATACTTAAATGTATATGATTTAGAATTTTCTAAAGTATAAGATTCAATAATAAAATCAATTTGAAGTCCTCTATTTAAAAATGAAACCTCTTGTAAATGCTCTTTAATAGTTGATGGATTAAATTTTATAGTTTCAAAAATTCTATCATCTGGCATA
>JAFTMY010000074.1 GCA_017452165.1 Clostridia bacterium
CCAGAATACTGGGTAGCAGTTGTAAAACCAGGCAGAGTTATATTCGAAGTAAAAGCAGCAAACAAAGACTTAATGATTAAGGCTTTAAAACTTGCTCAATATAAACTTCCTATTAAAACAAAAATTGTTTCAAAAGAAGATTTAGAAGCTAAATTTGATGTAACTCCAGAAGTAAAGGAGGCTAAATAATGAAAACTGAATTTAGTTCACTTACAGATAAAGAACTTGCTGAAAAATTTGCAAGTTTAAAATCTGAATTATTTAATTTAAGATTTACACATTCAACAGGAAATTTGGCAAACAGCAGTGCAATTAGTGCTTGTAAGAGAAATATTGCAAGAGTAAAAACTGTTATGCGTCAAAGAGAATTAGGTTTAGCTAAGGCTCCTGAAAAAGAAGTTACAAAAAAATCTACAAGAACAAAGAAAACTGCAAAAGTCGATGCAGAAGTTAAAGGTTAAGGTGAATTATGGCAAATGAAATTTTAAGAAATGAAAGAAAAACTAGAATTGGTGTTGTAGTAAGTAATAAAATGGATAAAACAATCGTTGTTTTAATCAAAACAAAAGCATTACACCCAATTTATGGAAAAACACTTAATCAATCAACAAAATTAAAAGCTCATGATGAAGAAAATCAATGCGACATTGGCGATACAGTAGAAATTGCTGAAACTCGTCCACTTAGCAAAGATAAGAGATGGCGTTTAGTTCGTATCGTTGAAAAAGTTAAATAATGGATAGGAGAGGTTAATTATGATACAACCACAAACTAGACTTAGAGTTGCTGATAATTCAGGTGCAAAAGAAATTATGTGTTTCCACATTGTAGGTGGTTCTGTTGTAAAGAGCGCCAATATTGGAGATGTAATTAAGGCTTCTGTAAAGTCTGCTACTCCAGGTGCAGCAATTAAAAAAGGCGACATTGTTACTGCAGTTATCGTAAGAACAAAAAAAGGTGTTCGTAGAGAAGACGGTAGTTATATCAAATTTGATGACAATGCTGCAGTTATTATTAATAGCGAGGGTGGCCCAAGAGGAACACGTATCTTTGGACCAGTTGCTCGTGAACTTCGTGCTAATTCAAAATTTATGAAAATTATATCACTTGCACCAGAAGTTTTATAAGGAGAGGAAAAAATGACAAAAGTTAGTGTAAAAACTGGCGATACCGTTTTAGTAAATTCTGGAAAAGACTCTGGTAAAATTGGTAAGGTATTAGCCGTTAAGAAAAATAAAGATCATGTTAGAGTAGTCGTTGAAGGCGTTAACATGGTAACAAAAGCAAAAAGAGCAAGAACCGCTCAAGAAAAGAGTGAACTTGTAAAACAAGAAGCAGCAATTGACGTTTCAAACGTAAACGTAATTTGCTCAAAATGTGACAGGGCAGTTCGTGTAAAACACGCTGTCGTTGATGGTAAAAAGGTAAGAGTATGTCCAAAATGTGGAGCAACTCTTGATGCAAAATATGTAAAATCTGCAGGAAAGAAAGCAGAAAAAACAGAAGATAAGAAAGCAGCAAAGGCTGCAGCAAAAGCAGAAAAAAAGTCGAAAACAACAAAGGCTGATCAAGAAAAGAAAGCAACAAAAACTGCTACACAAAAAAAGCCAACAACTACTAGATCATCTCAAAGAGGAGTTTAATATAGATGGCAAGATTAAAGGATAAATATGTTAGTGAAGTAGTACCAGCCCTCATTAAGGAATTTGGTTACAAAAATGTAAATGAAGTTCCAAAGATTGACAAAATCGTTCTTAACATGGGACTTGGTTCTGAAAAAGATAACTCAAAGAGTTTTAACATTGCAGTAGAAGAACTTGCAGCAATTTCTGGTCAAAAACCAATGGTTACAACTGCTAAGAAGTCTATCGCAAACTTCAAACTTCGTCAAAATCAAAAAATTGGTGCAAAAGTAACACTTCGTGGTGAAAGAATGTATGAATTTTTAGACAGACTTATTGCAATCGCTCTTCCAAAAGTTCGTGACTTTAGAGGAATTGATGCAACAACTGGTTTTGATGGAAGAGGTAACTACTCTTATGGTATCAAAGAACAATTAATTTTCCCAGAAATTATCTATGATAAGATTGAGAAGATTAGAGGTTTTGATATTAGTTTTGTTACAACAGCAAAGACAGATGATGAAGCTAGGGTACTCCTTAAATTGATGGGAATGCCTTTCAAGGCCTAGTGAGTTATCAGGGTAAGGTAAGGAGATAAAAATGGCAAAAAAAGCAATGATTAATAAACAACAAAGACCACAAAAATATAAAACACGTGAATATACAAGATGTTCAATTTGTGGAAGACCTCACTCAGTTCTCAGAAAATATGGCATTTGTCGTATTTGTTTTAGAGAACTTGCTTACAAGGGTCAAATTCCTGGAATTAAGAAATCTAGCTGGTAATATTAAGGAGGAAAAGATAAAATGGTTAATGATTCAATCGCAGATATGCTTACAAGAATAAGAAATGCACAAACAGCAAAGCATGAAAGTGTAACACTTGAAACTTCAAAAATGAAGAAGTCAATTGCACAAATTTTGCTTGATGAAGGTTACATTTCTTCATTTGAAGAAGTAGAAAATGGAAAATTTACAAATCTTGTTATTAACTTAAAATATGTTAATAAGAATAAAGTTATTACTGGCTTAAAGAGAGTTTCTAAACCTGGACGTAGAATCTACGCAGGTGTAGAAGAATTACCAAAGATTCTTAATGGTCTTGGAATTGTTATCGTTTCAACATCTAAGGGTGTTATGACAGATAGAGAAGCTAGAAAACTTAAAATCGGTGGCGAAGTTCTCGCCTATGTATGGTAAGGAGGAAATGGAATGAGTCGTATAGGTAAAACTCCAATCGTTCTTCCTGAAAAAGTTACAGTAGAAGTTTCTGAAGAAAACCTTGTTACTGTTACAGGTCCAAAAGGAACTTTAACACAACAAATCGTTGGAAACGTATCTGTAGAAAAGGCAGAACAAGATGGAAAAAATGTATTAGTAGTAAAGGCTAATGATGAGTTAGCAGATACAAACGCAAAACACGGATTATATCGTGCATTACTTGCAAATATGGTAAAGGGTGTTTCTGAAGGATTCACAAAATCTGTATCAATTAACGGTGTAGGTTACAAAGTTCAAGTTCAAGGAAACAAAGTTGTCCTTAACATTGGATTCTCACACCCAGTTAATATGGAAATCCCACAAGGTCTTACAGTAACTTGTCCTACAATTACAGAAATGGTTATTGCTGGTATCAGCAAAGAACAAGTTGGACAATTTGCAGCAGACATCAAAGCAGTTAAGAAAGTTGAACCATATCATGGATACGGTATCTACTATACAAACGAAACTGTTCGTAGAAAAGAAATTAAGAAGACATCTTCAGGTAAAAAGTAAGGAGTATAGAATATGTTTAAGAAAGTTAATAAAAACGCAATTAGAAAAGCTAAGCATTCTCGTATTAGATATACCCTTAGTGGTACAGCTGAGATGCCTAGACTTAATGTTTATCGTTCAACAAATGAGATTTATGCTCAACTTATTGATGATAAAGCAGGAAAAACTCTTTGCAGTGCAAGCACAAAGAGTAAGGACTTAGCACAAGTTCTTGAAAACAAAACAAAAGTTGAACAAGCAAATGAAGTAGGTAAAGCAATTGCTGAAAAGGCTTTAAAACTTGGTCTTAAAAAAGTCGTATTTGATCGTAGTGGATATATTTACACTGGTCGTATTAAGAGTTTAGCAGATGGAGCAAGATCTGCTGGACTTGAGTTCTAGGAGAAATTATGGCAGAAGAAATCGAAGTAAAAACAGTTGAAACAACAGAAGAAGTTTCAGCACAACCTGCAGAAGCACAAACTGAGAACAAGAAAGAGTCTGGTAGAAATTCTCGCAGACCAAGAAGAGATAATCACCGTCAAGAAAAAGTTTCTGATGGTCTTGAAAAGATTATGGTTCACCTTAACCCAATCACAAAAGTTACCAAAGGTGGAAAAACAATGCGTTATGACGCTTTAATGGTAGTTGGTGATAAGAAGGGCAGAGTTGGTATCGGTCTTGCAAAAGCACTTGACGTAACTCAAGCAATCGAAAAAGCAACACTTGTTGCAAAAAAGAATATGATTAATGTTTGCATCGATGGAACAACACTTCCACATGATGTAATCGGTAAGTTTGGAACAACCAAAGTTATTATGATGCCATCTCCAGAAGGTAAAGGTATCATTGCTGGTGGTGCTGTGCGTGTAGTTGTAGAACTTGCAGGTATCAAAGATATCACAACAAAACTTTATGGTTCAAACAACCCAGTAAACTGTGTAAAAGCAGCATTTGAAGGTCTTAAAGCACTTAGAAGCGCTGAACAAATTGCAGCACTTCGTGGAAAGACTGTTGAAGAAATTAGATAGGAGGAAGACTAAAAATGGCAGAAAAGAAAGTAAAGAGCGCTGTTGAGTCTTCTGAAAAGACTTCAACACAAAATCTTAAAGTAACTTTAGTAAAAAGTAAATCAGGTCGTTTACAAAATCAATTAAGAACACTTGAAGCACTTGGACTTGGCAAACTTAATTCATCTGTTATTGTTCCAGATAATGATGCAATAAGAGGTATGATTTTCGTTGTTAAGCATCTTGTAAAAGTTGAAAATGTATAAAGGAGAATAGAGTGATGAAGATTCACAAATTATCACCTGCTGAAGGTTCAACTACAAAAAGTAAAAGATTAGGTCGTGGAACAGGTTCAGGTCTCGGCAAAACTTCTGGTAAAGGTCATAAAGGTCAAAATGCTAGAAGTGGTGGCGGTGTAAGACCAGGATTCGAAGGTGGACAAATGCCACTTATCCGTCAATTACCAAAAATCGGATTTACAAATAACTTCAGAAAGGTTTATACTACAATTAATGTTGGTGAACTCGAGGTTTTAGAAGCAGGTTCAACTGTTACTGCTGAACTTTTAAAATCAATGGGTCTCATTTCAAAGATTGAACCATACGGTTTAAAGGTTCTTGGAAATGGAACTCTCACAAAAGCATTAAATATTCAAGCTGCAAAATTTACTGATGGCGCAGCTAAAAAAATCACCGCAGTAGGCGGAACAATCGAGGTAAGATAGTATTATGTTCAAAACCCTTGGAAGCGCATTGAAAAATCGCGAAATCAGAAAAAGTATAATAATAACACTTCTATTGTTACTTGTTTATCGTTTAGGTTGTTTTTTACCAACACCAGGATTAGACAGAACATTATATTCTGATATTGCTTCAAATGATACAACTGGAATATTATCATTACTTAATGCTGTATCTGGTAGTGCGTTAGCTAATGCGGCAATCTTCGCATTAGGTGTAACACCATATATTAACTCATCAATTATTGTGCAACTTTTAGCAGTTGCAATTCCACCACTCGAAAGACTTTCAAAGGAAGGCGATGATGGAAAACAAAAAATCAATATGATAACAAAAATCGTTGCGCTTGTGCTTGCACTTGCGCAAGGTCTTGGTATCGTTCTTGGTTTAGGTAAAGATTATCTTAACCCAATCTTTGGTGAAAATTTAATATGGCTTACAGGTGTTGTTGTTGTTATAGTATTAATGGCTGGAACATGCTTTACAATTTGGCTTGGGGATAAAATCACAGAGCAAGGCGTTGGCAATGGACTTTCACTTATAATTTTTGTAGGTATTATTGCTACTGCTGCTCAAGCAATTGTTAACTCAGTAAAAAATGTTTCAAATAGTTTAACATATCTTTGGGAACTTATTGGTTTCCTTGCACTTGTACTTATAGTATTTATGCTTATCGTATTTGTAGATAGCAGTGAAAGAAGAATACAAGTTCATTATACAAAGCAAATCAAAGGAAGAAAAATGTATGGTGGTCAATCATCATTTATTCCAATGAAAATAAATGCAAGTGGTGTTATGCCAATTATATTTGCATCAGCAATTATTACATTCCCATCACTTATTATGGCTCTTTGTGGAGTAACAAAAGACAGTGGTTGGTTTGCTAATTTCTGGTATACATATCTTGGAACAGGCTCAATTTTATATAGCGTATTAACAGCATTACTTATTTTATTCTTTGCATATTTCTATGCAACATTACAATTTAACCCAACAGATATTTCATTAAATATTCAACAACATGGTGGTTTTATCAATGGTGTAAGACCAGGAAAACCAACAACAGAATATTTAAAGAAAATATCTCACAGAATAACACTTTTTGGAGCAATCTTCTTAGCGTTTATCGCACTTGTTCCATCAGTATTATTCTCAGCGGTAGCAGTAGGCTCACAAGGTCTTCTTAATTCATTTACAGCAACTGGTATGCTTATCGTAGTAAGCATCGCTATTGAATTTAGAGAAGCACTTGAAGGCAGACTTATGATGAATAGACATAAAAACATTTTATAATGTAAAGTGAAAAATTTTATATAAATAAATCTTAGGAGAAAATTTATGAATTTTTTAATGTTTGGTGCACCTATGGCAGGTAAAGGCACTCTTGCAAATATGCTTGCAGAAAATTATAAACTCCCAACAATTTCAATGGGTGATATTCTTAGAGCAAGCATCGCAAGTGGCGATGAAAACGGAGTTATGGCTAAATCTTATATGGATAAGGGAGAGATGGTTCCTATCGAAGTAGTTTGTGCTATGATTAAGAAAAGATTATCTCAAGACGATGTTCAAAACGGATTTATCCTTGACGGTTTTCCAAGAACACCAGAACAACTTGAAGTATTCGTTAATGAAAAGATTGCTAACATTGATGTAGTTGTTAATGTAGAAGTTCCTTATGATGTTCTTCTTTCAAGAGTTGTAGGTAGAAGAACTTGCAAATCTTGTGGATACATCTACAACACAAATTGGAATCTTGGATATGAAAAGTGTCCAAAATGTGGTGGCGAATTCGGAATGAGAAGTGATGATAACGAAGAAACTTATAAAAATCGTTATGATGTTTATCAAAGAGAAACCCTTCCAATTCTTGATTATTTCAAGAGTGAAGGAAAGGTAGTAACAATTCAAAGTGCAGAAGCACCAGAGGAAAGTTACAAAAACACTATTAACGCTTTAATGGAAAGTGGTATTAGTGGAATGAAAGAGTTTTTAGAAGGCTAAAAAATGGTTATTATAAAGACAGAACAAGAAATCGAAAAAATGAGGGTTGCTTGCAAAATTACTGCAGGCGCTCTCGATGAGATTTCTAAATATATAAAACCAGGAATTTCAACAGAAACACTTGACAAAATTGCAAAAAAATATATAATAGATAAAGGTGCAAAGCCGACTTTTTTGCGTTATGGTGGATTTCCAAATTCCATTTGTGCGTCAATTGATGATGTTGTAGTTCATGGAATTCCTAGTGCAAATGATATTCTACAAGAAGGTCAAATCATAGGAATAGATGTGGGTGCAAAATATCAAGGCTATACAGGAGATGCAGCAAGAACTTTTGCAGTTGGTCAAATTGATAAAGAAAAGCAAAAACTTATTGATGTAACAAAAGAGTGCTTTTTTGAGGCAATTAAAGACTTAAAGGAAGGTTCGTATCTCGGAGATATAGGTTATGCGGTAGAGCATCACGCTGCTAAATTTGGTTATCAAGCAGTTCGTGATATGGGTGGACACGGAGTAGGTAAAGACTTACACGAAGACCCATATATTCCAATGTATGGAAGTGGTGGAACTGGTATAAAACTAAAAGCAAATATGACACTTGCAATTGAACCAATGATAAATATGGGAAAATATAAATTAAAAATGAATGGTTGGGATTGCAGAACAGCCGATGGACTGCCAAGCGCTCATTATGAAAATACAGTTTTAATAAAAAAAGATGGAGTTGAAATACTCACAAAAACTGCAGATTTGGAGGCAAACAATCTTGAGTAAAGATGATGTTATTGAAACAGAAGGAGTAGTTGTGGAGGCTATGCCTGGTGCAACATTTAAGGTAAAAATTGCTGGAGGACATATTATTACAGCATATTTATCAGGAAAACTCTGGAAAAATTTTATTCGTGTGTATGAGGGTGACACAGTAAAATTAGAAATTAGCCCTTACGATTTAACTCGTGGCAGAATAATTTGGCGTAGTAAATAAATTCGAGGAGAAAAAAAACAATGAAAGTTAGACCAAGTGTAAAACCAATGTGTGATGGTTGTAAAGTTATTAAGAGAAACGGTAAAGTTAGAGTCATTTGTAGTAAAAATCCTAAACATAAACAAGTTCAGGGTTAGTTTTCTCTTTGGTTTTGTTTATGGAAGATGGTGTTTGGGTATCTACAAGCATCAAAAACATCCACTTGCTTGCTAAATATCATCTTTCATATACAAAACTAAAATAATCATTTGAAAATGCGGCAAAAGATTTTCAAATGCAATATAAGGCAAAAGCCTAAAATAATTAAAATAAAATATCTGTGGAGGATAAAATGGCACGTATTGGTGGTGTAGATTTACCAAATGAAAAGAGGGTTGAAATCGGCCTTACATATATTTATGGTATCGGCAGAGTTACCTCTAATAAAGTATTACAAGCTACTGGAATTAATCCAGATACAAGAGTAAAAGATTTGACAGAAGAGCAAATCGGACAAATCCGTGATTATATGGATAAGAACTTAACAACTGAAGGTGAACTTAGAAGAGTTGTTAATATGAACATTAAATCATTAACTGAAATTAAGAGTTATCGTGGACTTAGACACAAAGCAGGACTTCCTGTTCGTGGCCAAAATACAAAATCAAATGCAAGAACAAGAAAAGGTCCAAAGAAAGTTGGTGGAACAAAAAAAGTAAAACAATTACCAGCTAAAAAGAAATAGTTAAGGAAGGATAATAGAAATGGCAGAAAAAAAAGGTAGAAAAACTGGAGCAGCCAAGAAACGTAAGATTACAACTAATGTTGATAAAGGTAGAGTTTATATTCAATCATCTTTCAACAACACAATTGTAACAGTAACAGACGCTGCTGGAAATGCACTTGCTGCTTGCTCAGCTGGTGCTTTAGGATATAAAGGTAGTAAAAAGAGCACACCTTTCGCAGCAGGACAAGCTGCTGAAAAAGCTGCAAAAATCGCTAAAGAATATGGACTTAAATCAGTCGAAGTTTATGTAAAAGGACCAGGCAATGGTAGAGAATCAGCTGTAAGAAGCCTTGCAGCCGCAGATCTTGAAGTAACAATGATCAGAGATGTATCACCAATCCCACACAATGGTTGCCGTCCACCAAAACCAAGAAGAGTATAATTTTAGGAGAAAACAATGGCAAAATATATAAATGCAGATTGCAGACTTTGTAGAAGAGAAGGTGCTAAACTTTTCCTTAAAGGAGAAAGATGCACTTCTAAAAAATGTGCTATGGAAAGAAGACCATCAACACCAGGTCAACATCCAAATAGCAGAAAGAAGCCAACTGGATATGCTATTCAGCTTCGTGAAAAACAAAAGGTAAAAAGAGCATACGGACTTCTTGAAAAACAATTCAGAGGTTATTATGCTGAAGCCGCTAGAATGAAAGGTAAAACTGGTGACATAATGTTAAGTTTACTTGAAAGAAGACTTGACAATGTTTGTTATAGACTTGGACTTGGTGCAAGCCGTGCTCAAGCAAGACAAATTGTTAACCATGGACATATTTTAGTTAACGGAAAGAAAGTTAATATTCCATCATATCAAGTAAGAGTAGGAGATGAAATCTCTGTAAGAGAAAAGAGCAACAAGAGCCCATTATTCGCAGCTATTAAAGATGCAAGAGTAATCGTTCCAAAGTGGCTTGAATTTGATTCGTCAAAACTCGTTGGAAAAGTAACTGTATTACCAGCAAGAGAAGATATCGATCTTACAATCGCTGAACACCTTATTATCGAACTTTACTCTAAATAAAAATTAAATTGGAGGAAAATATGTTAGAAATTGAAAAACCAAGGATTGAATGTGTAGAAGAAAATGGTGGTTCATACGCAAAATTTATAGTAGAGCCATTAGAAAGTGGCTTTGGCGTAACAATAGGTAACGCTCTTAGAAGAATTTTGCTTTCTAGCCTTCCTGGTTCCGCTGTAACTAATATTAGAATAGCGGGTGTCGATCATGAATTTATGACACTTAAAGGTTCAAAAGAAGATGTTACTGAAATAGTTCTTAATATGAAGGGCGTAGCAGTAAAAATAGATTCAGACGACAAGAATTTTAAGAAGACCTTAAAACTTAAGGCACAAGGACCTTGCACTGTAACAACAGCAGACATTATTGATGATGACGAAGTTCATATCATTGATAAAACTAGATATATCTGCACTCTCGAAGATGATGGCGTGCTTGATATGGATATTATGGTTGGTCAAGGAAGAGGATATGTTCCTGCTGACAAAAATAAAGATGCTAGCCTTCCTATTGGATACATTGCTATTGATAGCATGTATACACCAGTAAAGAGAGCAAGTTACACAGTAGAAAATACTCGTGTAGGACAAAATACAGACTTTGATAAACTCACAGTAGAAGTAACAACTGATGGAACAGTGGCAGCAAAAGAAGTTATTAGTTTATCAGCAAAACTTTTAAATGAGTATTCAAACTTATTTATTGAACTTGTTCAAAATATGGCTAATACATCAATTTTAGTTAGTCGTGAAGACGATAAGGTTCACAAACTTATGGTAATGAGTGTTGAAGAAATGGATTTATCTGTTCGCTCATACAACTGCTTAAAGAGAGCAGGTATTAACACTGTTGAAGACTTAATCAAGAAATCTGAAGATGATATGCTTAAAGTTAAGAATCTCGGAAGAAAATCACTTGACGAAGTTATTAAAAAACTTGAAGATCTTGGGCTTGGTCTCAAGACTAATGAAGATTAAGGAGAAGTAATATGGACACAAGAAAATTAGGAAAACCAACTGATCAAAGACTTGCATTGGTAACAAACCTTGCAACAGACCTTTTGTGGTATGGCCATATTGAAACAACTTTTGATAGAGCTAAAGCAGCAGCAAAACTTGCAGAAGAAATCATTACTCTTGCAGTAAATTCTTATGAAGATGTTGTGTCAGCAGAAAAGACAACTTTAGATAGTAACGGAAAAGAAAAGAAAGTTACTATTTCTAAAGATGGTCCTAAGAAACTTAGCGCTAGAAGAAAGATTATTGCTACACTTTATGATAGACAATTTAAGAAAGCAAAGGGTGAAAAACTCAATGACTTTAAAGTAAGAACACAAGGAATTGAAATGCCTTTAGTAGAAAAACTTTTTGATGAAATTGCTCCTAGATATGCAGAAAGAAGCAAAGAAAATAATCAAAAAGGTGGATACACAAGAGTTCTTAAGACAACTATCCGTCGTGGTGATAATGCTCAAATGGCACTTGCTGAATTAATTAAATAATTAAAAAAATCTCACTAATTATTAGTGAGATTTTTTTTAAAAATTAAAACTAAAGTTATTTTTTAATAATTATATTTTTTTATATAATTGCTAAAAATATATATAAATTTTTATTTAAATTATATATAGTTATTTAAAATTTTTATTATAAAATACTGCTTCTATTTATTAAATAATAGCAAAATTAATGCAAAAAATAACAAAAATACTAATAAATACTCTATTTTTATAATTATTTTTTACTCATTTTTTGAATAAAAACTAAATACAATTATAGTGTTATTAAAAGTAATAATAATTTAAAAATCTCATTAAAAAATAAAAATAGTTTGACAAATAATATTTAAAGTGAGATAATCATAATAGGAGGAAAAAATAATGGC
>JAFTMY010000075.1 GCA_017452165.1 Clostridia bacterium
ATTAATTTGATGATAATTTTGAAAGAACATCTAAATCAATGTTTAAAAGTTTTTCGCTTATTGCAACAGGAGCAATTTTAATCTTTGTTGCATCAGTATTTTTAATTATTGATTTTCATAAAAATAAAACATTTCAAAATCTTGGTAAGTCTATGATTGATGGGCTTATGGATACTGTGGCTTATACTAAAACTGCTTATGAAGAAAGAGTTGTTAATAAAACAAAACCAAAACCATATTATTGTGAATATTGTGATAGTTTGATTGAAGAATCAGACTCAAAGTGTCAAAGTTGTGGAGCAACTAGAAGACAAAAAGATTAATTAAACGGAGATTATAAAAAACTATGAAAGAAAAATTTTATATTACCACACCAATCTATTATCCAAGTAGAAAGTTTACACTTGGAAACTGCTATACAACAGTTATTTGTGATGCAGTATCAAGATTTAACAAAATTTTAGACAAAGATGTATTTTTTATGACTGGAACAGATGAGCATGGTCAAAAAATTGCTCAAGCGGCAAAAGATGCAGGTATGACAGAAATGCAGTATCTTGACGGAATGATTGCTGACGCAAAAGACTTATGGGCGCTTCTTAAAATAGAATATGATAAATTCATTAGAACAACTGATGATTACCATGTAAAGTCTGCGCAAAAGATATTTAGAGATTTATATGATAAAGGATATATTTATAAGTCATCTTATCAAGGAAAATATTGTGTTCCTTGCGAGTCTTTTTGGACAGAATCTCAACTTATTGAAGGAAAGTGTCCTGACTGCAACAGAGATGTTATAGATCAAGAGGAAGAAGCATATTTCTTCAAACTTTCTGAATTTGGAGACAAACTTTTAGATTTGTATGAAAAAAATCCTGAATTTTTAAAACCACAATCAAGAGTTAATGAAATGGTAACAAATTTTATTAAACCAGGACTTTCAGATCTTTGTGTTACAAGAACAAGTGTAAAATGGGGTATTCCTGTTGATTTTGATCCAAAACATACAATCTATGTTTGGATTGATGCGTTATCTAACTATATTACAGGTCTTGGATACGGCACTGAAGATGATAGTAATTACAAAAAATATTGGCCAGCAAATGTTCATATTATCGGTAAAGAGATTGTTCGTTTCCACGCTATAATTTGGCCAGCAATTTTAATGGCACTTGATATTCCACTTCCAAAGAGAATTTTTGGACATGGTTGGATGCTCTTTGGTGGAGATAAATTATCTAAATCAAAAACAGTTGCTTCTTGTGAATGCACAGACCCAAGAATCTTAATTCCAAGATATTCATCAGATGCTGTTCGTTATATTCTTCTTAGAGAAATTCCATTTGGTTCAGATGGAAACTATACAACTGAACTTTTCTTAAATCGTATTAATAGTGACCTTGCTAATAACTATGGAAATTTAGTGTCTAGAACATTCTCAATGCTTAAAAAATATAAGGGTAGTATAGTTCCAAGTTTTGATGAAAGCACTGAAGAAGAAATTGATAAGGAACTTAAAGAGGTTGTAGCGAAAAGTATTGTTGATACTAAAAATTATATCGAAAGCAATTTTGATGTTTCAAAAGCATTATCTAGTGTATTTGATATTTTCTCAAAAGCAAACAAATATATTGAAGTAACTGAGCCATATAGACTTGCAAAAGATGAAACAAAATCATCAAGACTTAATACTGTTCTTAGAAACTTACTTGAAAGTATTAGAATTGGAACAATTATGCTTTCAGCATTTCTTCCTGATTGCTCAAAAAAAGTTTTAGATAGTTTACATATTCAAAATTATAGTTATAGTGATGTTGAAACTTTCTATTATTTAAATGAAGGAGATAGTGTTGATGAACTTGGAATTTTATTCCCAAGACTTGATGTTCAAAAAGAACTTGAAACACTTGCTGAAATTCAAAAACAAGTTTAAAATTTAATAAAAATTAAAGTCTTAGCAAAAAATTTTGCTAAGACTTTTTGTTGTATAATAAATGATTTAAAAATAATAATAGTTAAATGATTTAAATATAAAAATTATTAATTGCACAATAAAACTAAAGTATCATACAATGTTAATTATAAGGCAAAAAAATTAAAAAGCAGATGTAAAAAATAAAATATGGTAAAAGGAAAGGTGATATTATTTCTGTCTTAGAAATTAGCATAAATGAAATAAAAAACAATATTAATTTTTATAAAAAAATGATGAAAATTAATCAAAAATTTTGCTTTGTTGCAAAAGCAAATTGTTATGGTTTAGGTGTAAAATTATGCTCTTATTTTAATAATGATGTTGATTATTTTGCAGTTTCATCATACTATGAGTTTGTCAAAATAAAAAAATATGTAACAAAACCAATACTAATTTTAGACCCTGTTTTTAATAAAAAACAATTAATATATTTAATTAATAATGATGCAGAATTAACTGTTTCAAATTTAGATAATTTAAGGTTATTAATTAATCTATCTAATATGTTAAATAAAAAAATCAAAATACATATTGCAATAAATACAGGTATGAATAGATTAGGTTTTAAAGAAAATAAGGATTTAGTGGATTTAACTAATTTAGTAGAAAAAACGCAAAATATAAAAATAAAAGGTATATTTTCTCATTATTTTCAGGCAAATAACAAAAAAAATGATAAAACGCAAATAAATTTACTTAAAAATGCAGTTAATATAATAGAAACGCAATTAAATATTTCACCCCTAATTCACATTTGTTCAAGTGATGGTGTTATTAATTATAACTATGGTGATATGGTTAGAGTTGGATATGGAATATATAGCGATAAAATTTATGAAACTATAACTTTAAAATCCAAAATAATTGATATTCAAAATTTAGTGAAAAATGAAATTGCAGGATATAACGGAGTCTTTGTTTCAAATACAAAAACAAAAATTGCAGTTGTTTCAATTGGTTATGGTGATGGATTATTTAGAAATATTGCAAGTAAAGGTTATGTTTTAATTAATGATAATTTTGCTAAAATTGTTGCTAGTTGTATGGATACAATAATAGTTGATATAAGTAATGTTGATTGCAAAATTAACGATGATGTAATTATTATAGGTAAATGTCAAAATAATAAAATTTCTATTTGTGATATTGCTAGGTTTTGTGATACAATAGGGTATGAAGTTATTGTGAGATTATCAAGTAGAATAAAGAGAAAGTATGTATTAAAATAAAATGGAGATTTTATGCAAATTATTTCAGGAAAATATAGAGCAAGAAAACTTATTGGAGTTGATGCAGAAACAACTAGACCAACACTCGCAAGAGTTAAGGAGTCTATTTTTAATTTAGTTCAAGGAAAGATTAGTGGTAGAATTGTCTTAGACCTTTTTTCGGGGAGTGGGGCATTTGGTCTTGAATGTGTTAGCAGATTTGCTAAAAAAGTTTATATGGTAGATAAAGAGCAAAAAGCAATTAATACAATTAAGATCAATAGCAAAAATATGATAGAAGATTTTGAAATTATAAAATCTGATTATTTATCAGCACTTGAAAGTTTTAAAAATAAAAATATAAAATTTGATTTAATATATTTAGACCCACCTTATAAAAGTGACTATGCCGTAAAAAGTTTGGAATTAATTTCTATGTATAACTTATTAAATAATGATGGAATAATTATAGTTGAACACGAGCAAGAAAATGACTTGCAAATTATTCCAAAATGTTATATAATAGAAAAATCTAGGAAATACGGAATTGCTTATATAGATATATTAAGTCAAACTAAGGAATAGATTTATGGATATATTAGATATTGTTGAAGAACTTGATAAAGAATTTGCTACATCAAAAAACTTTTTGTGGAGCAAAAAGACTCTTGTAAATATGGATAGATGTGCTTCTCTTATTGCTGAACTTAAAGCAAATCTTCCATCATCAATGCAAGAGGCTAGTTTTGTTGTCTCAAAAAAAGAGCAAATTATTGCAAGTGCAAATGAAGAAGCAAAAAAGATTATAGCAGATGCTAAAGCAAAGGCTGAGAAAATGGTTAGTAACTCTGAACTTGTAGCACTTAGTGAACAAAGGTCAAATGCTATTATAAATGAAACAACTAGAAAATGTGCTATCTTATATAATACAACAAAAGAAAATGTTGATAAGATGCTTAAATCTGTTGAAATCTATTTAAGTGATAATTTGCAAGTCGTTAAGCAAAATAGAGATAGTCTTGATGAAATGATTAAGAAAATTCAAAATGATGATACAGGCTCACGCAAATAATTTTATAAATATAAAACATAAAATCATAGAAAATAAACTATGCACACACTTTGAAAAAATAAAAGTGTGTGTTTTTATTTTTGTTTGTTTTAAAAAAGCCATAGATTGAAAAATAATTGATAAACCGCTAAAAGAAATTAGTCCACTTGTAAGTATTAATGATAATTTATCATTTATTAATGATAGATTTTTTGACCCTCTAGTTACTTCTAATATTCCATATATTAAACCATTAGAATATTTACTATCAATATTAAGTAAGTTAAATATTGGTTTTAATAAATTGTTAAATAGTGTAAATAATTTTATGCTATCTAAAATTTCTCCAATTAAATAAAAAATTGTAATATAAGAACCAATAATCAAAAGTGATTTTATCGTTTCAGTTATACAAAATCCTATTATATTATTGTTTCTAAAAAACTGCAATTTTTCTTTATTTTTAGTAAAAATTCGCTTATTTTTACTAAAAATATTAAAAATTACACCTAAAACTATACTAGATAGTATATGAGAAAAATATAAAATCAGTCCAAATTTATAATTATTAAACATTATAGTTCCAACTGTTCCAATAACAAAACTTGGTCCTGAGGTTGTGCAAAATACACTCATTTTTTGAGCCTCTTCACTTGATATAATATCTTTTTGATAGAGTTCTGAAATAATTTTTGCACCTATGGGATAACCTGAAATTATACTCATAAAGAGTGTGTAAATTGATATACCAGGAGTTCCGAAAATAAGATATGATATCTTGTCAAATTTTGAAAAAAACTTTTCTATAACTCCTAATTCTGTTAATAATTTAGTAAGAAGCATAAAAGGAAATAAAGCAGGAAAAACAGAATAAAAAAATAGTTTTAAACCATCAATCGTTCCTGTTGAAAATTTTTTTGGATTTAAAATTATAATAATAATTGTTGAAAATAATAGTATAGATAATAAAACATCAACTAAATTATAGTTATTATCTGATGATTTATTATTTATTTTCTTATTAGATGCTTTTAAAGTTAAAATTTTTATCACATTAAATTATATGCTTTATTTTTTTGTAAATAATTAAATTATGGAAAAAGAAATTAGATTTTTTTATACACTTGAAAATAATAATGATTTTATAATAAAGAAAGAAAATATTTGGATAATAAGAACAATTATAATTTACACAATTTCATTTTTTAATGTGATTTTATTATTTAATAAAGAGTATAAGTTTGTATATTTTTTGCTAATAGAGATTGGATTAATAATTAATCTTTTTTCAAATAATAATTTTATATTATTTAATTTTAAAAATATATTTTCAATTATTTTTTCATTAATATA
>JAFTMY010000076.1 GCA_017452165.1 Clostridia bacterium
CATTACTTGAAATGAAGTATTTTGTTGTATATCCTTCTTTATACATAAAGAATGATAAGTATTGTGGTGTTGATGGGTTTGGACCAAGTGTATCGGTTTCATCATATTCACCTGTTTCTTCATTTCTGAAGTAGTAACCGTTTAAACTCTTAATGTTTACGCCAGATAAAGTACTGAATATTGTTGTTGTTACAACAATACCTCTTTCTTCGTCAGTGCCAAGAACATATTTAACTGAAAGTGTTGGATTTGAAACAGTTGTTGATTGAGGATAACTATATGCTTGATGTAAATAACCATTTACAGAAATTGATGAAGGTTCTTTACAGTTAAATATGAAGTCTACGATTTGAATATATCTTGCTTCACAAGTAGATGTTATTGCAACACCTGTAAGCATATTTGAGATTAACATTTCTGTATTTCCCATCTTTTGCCACCAACCTGTGAACATAAATGTTCTACCTGCATTATCTTTCATAATAGGGAGTAATTCAACATTTGGTTCAAGAACAGTTGTTTCAAGTTCATTCTTTTCGTTTAAATAATAAAGTTTTGCACTTGGAGTATTCGAAATACTTACACTTTGAGATTTTGTTGAATATTTAGCAACAAACTTAAGATTTGTATTAGCATTTTGAACTGCATAAACTGTGAATGATTGTTCTGTTGATACCAATGTATTAGATAATGATGTATCATTATTTTCATATAAATACCAACCATTGAAATAATAATTTAAATTTCTATTATTCTTTTCTAAACCATCTTTCATTAAGTTTTCTAAGTTATAAGTTGTTCCGAAATTGAGATATGTTCCATAAGGAACTGTGATTGATACTACGAATGAACCTTTTAAATCGCCTTCAATAATAGTAATGTCGTTAATATTAAGTGAACCAGAATAGATCTTATCACCGAATAAATATTCAGCTCTTACTGAGTTATAAATATTGTTAACAACACCTTCCATCATAATTGATTTTAAACCAAGTTCATCATAGATGTATGTTTTTGTATCGATATTATCTACTGAAATTCTATATTCAAGAGTAACATTTTTAGCAAATTTAACTTCTACAACAACATCATTTGATACACCTTTAAGTGATGAAATATCAACTGATAAGTTAAGATTGTTGTATGAATTTTCAACATATATACCATTGACATATAAACCAATAAATGTATAACCATGTGATGGTTGTAATTTTAAATCAAGGATAGGATATGAAGAAGAGTAGGTATATGCGTCAATATTCTTTGAACCACCTTTAGAACGAACAACTCTATTTAAGATTGTTCCACCAATGATTCCATCGGTTGCACCATAACTTCCATCTTCTTCGATAGTTGTAATGATGTAGCTGATTGTAAATCCTTCACTAATAAGTGAGAATAAGTTATAAGAACTATTAACTTCATATTGATAACCGAGTTTATATACTTTTTCAATAGTTACAGCAGATGTTGATGCTTGTGAACCATCTTTAATAATTACAATGTTATTTGAAACTACATAATTAAGGTCAACACCATTAACAACTCTGTATGTATATTTACCATCTGCTTCAACTTCTGTAAATTTAACATTTTTATAGAGGTATCTACCATTAATGAAATAAGCAGAAGAGTTATATACAATATATGATGCAGATAAGATACCATATGGAATAGTAACTTTATTTAATCCAGTACCTACATAAACCTCTAACTGATTTGAAGTAATTTTGTATTCATGTTTACCATCTATTCTATCAACTTCAGTTGATTCATCAACATAAATTTCATCTGGTGTTTTTATATATTCTGTATATAATCTATCATTATAAACATAGTAAATTACTGAATCGATGATTACATAATCAATAGATTTTGGTTTATAACGAACACCAATGTTGTTATTGATGAATAAATCATCAAATGGAACAGAAGTATCGTTTGTTGTATTAGCATGTTCAAAATAGAAACCACCAGTAATACCACCTGAAGAGTAAATTGTTGTTGAACCAAGATATGTGTCGATTGGAACATATAAGGTATGAGTTAATTTCTCACCAGCAGTTGTAGTATAGTTATGAACTCTAATATCATTGTTTCTTGAATATTGAGTGTAATAGTATCTATAGAACATATTTGTTCTGTAGTAGCCTGATTGATTTTGTGGTAAATCAACAGTGATTGGTTTTAATCTTACAAATCTCGCTTCAAGCATATTTACTTGTGGTAAATCATCGTTGAATGAGTTTGAAATAAGAAGGTAAGTAGATGGACGAGTAGCGTCTGTAATTACTTGCCACCAACCAGCAAACATATATTTATTACCATTAGTATGAGTATAAATATTATTTGCATTTTTGTTTACTTTGAAATAATTTTCTAAGTATGCTAACTCAACTTTTGTTAATGAATTATCTTTTGATTCATCAAAACTTGATGCTTCATCAACAAAGCTTACTGTTTTTGTTGTTGTTACTGTTGCAATTAATTCTGAGAATGAATATTTAGCAACAATATCAATAGTAGAACCATAATAATCTTCTGATGCATAGAATGAAATATCTTTAGCATAAGAGATAATAGATGTTGAAAGTGCAAGTTGATTTTGTCTATATAAATACCAACCATTGAAGTACATTTTAGCATAATCGAAACCATTTGATTCATTTTTCTTAAACATACCTTCAACTAATGTATTTAATACTGATAAGTCAACTTTTGTTCCATAAGCAACTTCAAAGTTAAGTAATAAATATTTATCGTCTACAACAAATAAATTACTAAATTCTGTTGCAATATATTGACCATCTTTTAATTCCCATTGTCTTGTATATGGCATTGTTTGTGCAGCTGCTTCTTCAGATAATTTTATATCAATTTCTGGAGTAATAATGTATTGTTCAAGATTACTTTCAGCAGTGCTATATTTAAGAGATGGGTCATAAACATCTCCGGCTTTAACCTTTGTATAAGTTATATCCCAAATACTCTTTTCAACATTTTCTACCTTTTTAATTTCTTGAGAAATACCTGAACTATAAACAACAGAATTATAAATTGATGACATTTTAATATCTACATCAAATCCTGGATGATTTTCATAAATCTTAAATGAATCTTCTAAAACATCTCTATAGTTTGTATTTTCAATACTAAGTCTTACTGAGAAATCAATATTCTTAGCAAATTTTGCTTCAAGAATAATATCTCTTCTATTTTCACCAATAAATTTAAGACCTTCAGTGATGTCAATTTTGAATTGTCCATCTTTATTAGCACCTGAATTTTGGTTAAATCCATAGATATCAAAACCTATAATTTCTTCTGTAAGATTAATTGATTTTGTTAAATCTGGATTATCCTTATCAAGTAAGTGATGAGCATTTGCATAAAGACCAATGAATGTATATCCTGGTTCTGGATTAACTGTTACATTTAAAATTTCATATGTTTCTGAATAGAATGTTCCATCTGAAACTTGTTTTTCTTCGCCTCTTACGTGTGTATGAATATCAACACTACCACCAGTTTTACCAGTGTATGCATTATCATCATAATCACCAATAGTTGAGTTAATTAATGAAATTTGATAAACCATTTCATAGTGAGCTGTAATTTGAATTGATTCAAATATTCCTTCTGTTCCAAGTGAAATGTATCCCATTGCACCAGTTCCAAGAATATCTTCAGCTGTTATTTCATTTACAAATGAAATTTCTTTAGTTTCATAATTATAGAAGCCTAAAGCATCTTTTGATACTTTAACATAAGTTCCTACAAATGTAAAGTGGGTAACTCTATAACCAATAATGTGTCCACCTGTAATAATAAGGTTAGAACCATTAAGAGCATAGACGACATCAGTTGTATTTTCAAAGTTAGTATTATTTAATACTGTTGATGATATTGTACTTGTAAGTCTATAATCATCTAAATCCTTATAATCAGGAGAGTTAAATGCTTTTGAACGTTGAAGTTTTCTATAATCATTTGTATTCATAATTAACTGATATTTATCATTTTCAATTAAATTATCCTTTAATGGGTCAGTATCAGTGCATGTTACACCTAAAAGGTTACCAGTAATTGTTGAATTTACTAAGTTTTCATTGTTTTCTGGAGCATCTAATGTATCTGTTTTTACTGCAACTTCAGCATAAGTGCTATAAGATGCTGTAAGCTTAATATTATCAGATGGCATATAAACGTATGAAAGTGTACTTGATTCAATACCTTCAATAGTACCATAGAAGTTTTGAAGAGATGTTGTTTCTGAAACATTATATGTATATGGTTGACTATTATAAGTATAAGTGAATGAATAATATGATGTTGTACCTTTTACATAAATAAGTGATGCAATATCTAATATTACATTTGTATCAGGATTGTAAATAATAACATAACCATTAGATTCTGTTGAAATTCCTGAGAATGGAACTACGATATTACTATCTGTTGAATATAAGAAACCATTAAGATACCAACCATTAAATACAAGTGATGTAATTTGTCTACAATAAGTTGATAATTCTTGTCTTGTATAAAGATAATCACTAGTACCTGGTTTTCTTCTAAGTGGGTAGTTCATTATTTTACTATCTACATCATAAATAGTTGCTGAACTATTTGCATTTGGTTTTTCACCTGAAAGGTAAATAACTTCACTGACAGAGCTAAGACCATCTGCATAATATGCTGTTGAAAGAACTGAAACAAGTGGTTGTAAATCAGTAGCAACTGAAGCCTTTTTCTTTTCATCTTTTGAAAGACCAATACTATTAGTATTTTCTCTTGTTTCACCATTAATTGTTTTTTCAACTGTAATGTTATATGATGGGTAAACTTCAAGGTTAATAATAACTTCCGACTTATTCATAAGGTCGTCGTTGCTTGTATTAATTGTAAACGCACCATTAATTAAATAAATACCACCTAAACCTGAACCGTTTGATGTAGGGTAGGTTACATTAGCAAATGTATATCTATGTTCAACATCTGGAGTGATGTATGGATAAATATTTACCTTAGAACCTCTTACAGCAGTAATTATTTTATAAATCTTTCCATCTACAACTTCGAACGATGAAGCGTCTAAGTGATCCGGTATTGAGATATTATCTTTTGTTTCTTCACCATTTTTGTTTTGAATAATGATTAATGAATCAAATTTATTTAAGAATTCAAGTTGATTTGCACCAGAGTATAAGAAGTCATCTTGGTGTGTATCAATACTTCTTGAGATCTTGATTTTAATAATATCAACAAATTTAGCATAAATGTAAAGAGTTGCATTTTCAAGACTTTCTAACATATCTGATGTAATAGAAAGTTCTGTAATTGGGTTTGTAGAAATATTTCTTTCTACATAAATCATTTTATCGTCTTGATTATAAATAGCATTTTCATTAGTGATTGTACCACTCTTGATATCTGTATCATTATAAAGAAGACCACCATATTTTGGATCATCTGTGAAATAACATTCTGAACCGAAGTAACTTAATTTATACCAAGAATATTGAGGTTCAATACCTGTTTTATTTCCTTCAAGTAATTCAGCTTGGAATTTTTGATAGAAGAAGTAACCTGAGAATGTAAATTCACTTGTTGGTAAAGTAGCTATTTTGAAATTAGCTGTATCGTTAATAGCAATTGGAATACCTTCAATTGTATTATTTAAACCAGCTTCGTTTGTTTCATTTGTAAGCGAAGCAACTTGTCCATTAATTTCAAAAATGTTATAAATTGTTTTACCTAATGTTGTTGTGCTATTACTCATTTCTGATGCATCTAAGATTTCATCAAATGGATAAACACCATCTTTCTTATCAATACCAGAAATTCTTGCTTTAATTGTAATAACTTCAGTAAATCTAACTTCAAGAGATAAGTCAGATGTTACACCTTCTGCATTATATAAATCATAGTCAAGATAGTAAAGAGTAAAGCCACTTAAGCCATCAACTGGTTTATTTTTTACTAAAGCGTTATTAATATGAATACCATTTGCGAATATACCATTAAATTTATACTTAGATGGTAAGAAGAAGTATATAAATAAGTTACCACGAGCTGCTACTTCTAACTTTTGATATTGCATATGTGTTGATGCTTCATATGCTTGTCCTACTAAATCTAAATAAGCAAAAGTAGTATCTACTAATAATTCATTTGAATTAATAAATGTTAAAAGTTCTTTTGTATATAATTTTGTAAATGAATTATCACTAGTTGTTGCTGCAATATATTGTTTCATTGTAACAATAAATCTAAATGTATAATTTATTTCAATTTCATAATATTCTTTTACATTTGTTAAATTATATTTTACTTCTGAATTATTACTTGTTGTTATTGTTTCAAAATCTGCACCATTTTTCTTAATAATCATATCACGGAATGTGTAACCCGCTTGAGCACTAGTTTCAATAGTTACATCAGAACCATAGATAAAGTAGTTAAACACATCATATTTAGCAGTTGAATTTGTAGGGTCGAAAGTAGATGGAGTATAACTAGAGAATTTTGTATAACGGTTAGCAAGTCCAAGTGTTCTATAAGTATTAGTAACATTTGGAATAACTTGATTGAATTTTTCTAATAATTTAATTGAAATTTCATCAGCAGAATCTGCACTAACATTTGCATAAGATGCTGTAAATGTGTAGTTTGAACCAGCAGAGATCGAAATTTGAATTTTTTGAATTCTTACATAAATAAATGTAAGAGTAGAACCCATAAGTTCATTGATTTCATATGCAAGACCTGAGTGAATTGTTGTATCATTACCAATTCTATAACCAACATACATATAATATGAATTATCATCAACATTTACATATGAGTAATCAACAGGGATTGAAACGTTAAGAACGAAGTCTGTGCTTCCTGTTGAACCACCAGAAGAAATTAACAATGCATAAGCATTTGTGAATTTTGTTCCAGCATCAAGACCTGTGATTGTTAAATGTTTATTTATATAAGTGTTATTAGCATTAGATTCATTTGCAAAATAAAGTGTAAATGTTCCATTTGTTCCAACGGTACTTGAGTTAGAATAATTTAATTTATCTGAAGCACCCTTGAATGATGTATTATAAGCAATATTTACAGGAATAGATACATTTGGAGTATCAACTTCCTTTAATGTTGAGTCTGTTCCAATTTCATAGAATTTAGATTCTACAACGAATGTGTTAGTAACACAAGTTACTGCTCTAAGGTGCATAAAGTGGTTAGTTTCAGCAGTGTTATATATACCTGGTTTATTATAATCATAGAAGTAAATAACTGAAGAATCTGAATTAACAAAATCTCTATCTTTTGCAGGTATAGTTGATGTTGAAATTTTTGTTCTACTTTTTTCGATATTTTTATTTACATACCACATTTCATAACCAGATGCAGATGTTGGATCACTAGAAACAGTAACACCATCTTTTAAAGTTACAATAAGAGCATACTTATTATTATTTGATTTATTAGAGTTTGCACTTCCAATTAAATCACCATACTCATTAGCATTAGTTGTGTCATTGTTAAATGCAGCAGTACCATTATATTTCTTATAATCAAAGTAACCAAATATAATTAAAGTTTTACCGTTAAGAGTAACTTCAATTTCATTATTAGCACTATCTCTTAATGTTTGTTTATCATTGATAAATGTGTAATGACCATTTAAGTCAGTTGCTTTAACTGAAATAAATAATTCTTCAACTTCTTTAGTTTCTAAGTTAAGAGCACTAAGATATAATTCTGAAGAAACGAATCCCTTAGTTGCGTCATTATTACAGAAACCTTCAATTTGGATATAAGTTAATACCAAGAATTCTGATTTAAATGTGATATTTAAACTTGTAAGTTTTTCTGGACGTTTAGAAGCGTCAGGTTCATTTTCCTTAATATATTTAAGGAAATGATTGAAATTATATCTCATATAAGTAACATTTGTAAGCGAGATATCATCAAAGTCTACTGGTTCAATTGTTGTACCCGTATTTGAAGGATTTAAGAATTGAACAGGGTGTAGTGATTCTGTTATCTCTGAATATTCAAATGTTTTCTTAGTAGATAAATTATTATTATAGTAATATTCGAATGAATCAAATATTCTATAACCACCTGCAGGTGAAACTAAAACTGTTGGAGCAGATGTGAAATAGAACCAACCTGAAAGGGTAGTAGTATCACCAACAACTATTTCTTCAACTCTTGCACCACGTGAATCAAATGATACGTCAAATGAAATATTTAATTCTTTATGTGAATAAGTAATAGAGAATTGTGTAAGTTCAGAGAATATAGCAACAATGTTTGTGTTTGCATTTGCAACAGTAACAAATGGTCTATAAATTTCTCTTGACATACAAGTCATTTCTGACCAATATCCAGATGATTCATTAAAGTATTGAACATACCAACCAACAAATGAATATGCTTTTGTTATATATTGTTTAAATGTATCAAAACTTTCAAAAGCATCTGCTTCAGACACGCCTGTTGCTAAGTTTACTTCATAAACTGTCGCAAAATCTGATGAATAAACATTAAATTTACCAGTAGTATCTGTTGGTGAATAGTAAAATTCATTTTCACCA
>JAFTMY010000077.1 GCA_017452165.1 Clostridia bacterium
AACTAAAACATTTACAAATACATCTGAAAAAGAGTGAAAAGCGTCAGTTATAAGAGCATAAGATTTGCCAAAATAACCAGCAAATAATTTAAGGCAAGCCAAAAAAATGTTCGTTAAAATATTGATAATAGAAATCTTAATAATAAGATTTCTATTTTTATTTGATTTGAAATTAGAAATTGAATTTTGCCTTGACTTATTATGAATTATAGAAATAAATTTTATGTTGCCAATTTTTTTTATCTTAAGATTTTTTACTTTCAAAATATCATTAGTCATAACACACCGAACCTAGAAGATTATATAGTTTATTATATTCCCACTTTTTCCTTTTGTTGTTATACTCTCTATTAATAACTTTTTAAAGTAATATAAAATAAAAATATATTAGACTAAAAAATCTAATATATTTATCTTTTTTATTTTTATATTTTTTATTATCTTTTTTACTTTTTTACCATTTTGTAGTGGGAGTGGGTTTCTCCAATAATTTCAAAACCGAGTCTTTTATACAAATTTTGTGCTGGGTTATTTTTGAAAACTCTAAGATAAATCTCTTTATCTTTATGCTTTTTTATTATATCTTTTAAAATTATCGTTCCTATACCCTTTCCCCTAAATTTTGGAGAAATACAAATATTACCTTGCTCATAAACAGTATTTGATAACTCTTTTCCATCTATAAATCCAATCCTTAAATCTTCAATATAGATTAAATAAATATTTTTTTCATTTTCCTTTAGATAGTCATCAAACATTTCTCTTTGTTTCTGTTCGTCCCAGCCACCATAAAAGTGTTCAACATAAATTTCATAACACATTTTCTTTAAATTATAAATATATTCTAAATCTTTATCCTTATCAAACGAAACAAGTTTATAACTTAGCATAAAAACTCCTATTTTGTAAAATAAATACTATTAATTCAAATATTTAACACTTTTAGTAAATATTCTTTATATTTTATAATAATTATTAATATTTTTCTTAATTATTTTATTAAAATTGTAAATTTTTCTTAATTTTATATCATAAATTACATTTTTAATAATAATTACTTTGATATTTCTATATTTTTGATATTTTCGCCATAAGCATTGTAATTAATAATAGAAATAAACTCAATCATATAACTAAGATTATATTTTAAATTTTCTATACTCTCTGAATTAGAAATTATTTCACTATTTACAATTTCGCATCTAAAAATTTTAGAAAGTTTATAAATTTTTTTTGAAATGTTATTTGAAAGTGTTACATTATTAAACTTTATAGTATTATAAGTTATGCCCATATCAGTAGCATTAAATCCACTAGATGTCTTAATTATTTTAAATTTAAAATTAGGGTTGCCCTTAAAAATATGTGTAATTGGCATTGTTATAATACAACTATATTCATCAATTTTTTCAACAGATGTGCTTGATAAATATTTCTTAATATCTTCAATCATAATCTTAACCCCCTTTTTATATTTCAATTTATTTTTATAGATACTCTAAATAAACTAATTTTTCTCCAAACGCTTTAAATTTTAAAACTGAATCAAAATGAATAATATTGCTAACACAAACATTTATATCTTCAAATTTTTCGCAAGTTGAAACAATGGTAAGCCTATCACCAATGGTGCAGTTAAAATCTTTTGCTATTATTTTCATTTCATCAATTATTTCATAAGTAAGTCCATCATTATCACTTAAAATCTTTTGGGTAAGCCCATAATCACTAACTTCATAATAGTTATCTTTTTTTTCAATAATAAAAGTAAAACAAGGGCTCATTGTCTGACATTGATATATTGGCAAATCTACTTTATAAATATTTTCACCTAAGTTGCTTTTCTCAATGTTTACATCTTTAAATAGTGTTTTTAATTTTTCTACCATTGTCAAAATCTCCTTTGATTAGATTTTATACAAAAATTATTTCATCATCTTCAGATGGCTTTATTCCGAATTTCTCAGTCGCAAGTTTTGTCGCTGAGATGATTAATTTTTCACCAATTTCTCCCCAAGAGAGAAGTTCAATCGCCTTTTTAGGACTAACAAGCAACCTTTCATAAGTGTCACCTGTATCAGGGTCTGGTTGAAGTTTTCCAATCTCATCAATAAGAGCAGTCATTCTAACTTGTGCATAAATAGGAGTTCCGTTATCTTCATCAACTTCTTGATAACCAATATAATAGATTTCATTTTTGAGTGTAGTATTTACCTCTTCAACAAATTCTCTTCTGAGTGTTTCTTCCATTGTTGTTTCAAAAGGTTCAGGAGTTCCACCTGCAAGAGAATAAACTTTTTTACCCTTTTTAAGTTCGCATCTAATAAGAGTCTTTCCTTCTTCGTTAAATACAACTCCGTAAACTTGTCTAATCTCCATTTCACTTGGGACATTTTCTGTTACCCATTTTAATTTTATCATAAAATCTCCTTTAAATATTCCCTATTATTTCAAGCCATTATAATCATAATATCATTATTAAACTAAAAATAAAAACAATATAAGCATTAATTTTAAAATTGTGCAAAAAAATTTATATTTTATAAAAATATACATTTTTAAAATTATTATTTAATATTTATACTCTTTTTTATAAAAATTATCTTATTTTATTAAATTTTTATACTAAAAATGTATTTTTATTGTATTTTTATCTCATATTTTACAATTTTAATATTAATTTTTTTTATTTTATCATTTTTAACAAAAAAAGATACCTAGAATTAATCCTTAGGGAATAATTAGGTATCTTTTTAAATAATCATAATTTATAAATTATCATTTATTATTAAAAATATATTTTAGCAAAATTTAATAATATAGGGGTAAGGCAAAATGCGATAGCGTTTTGACAAGACTAAAATTCCAAAATTTATTTTACAAAAATAAATTTTAACACGGGTTAAGGGTCGAGACCCTTATAGGGGTTATAGGGGGCTAGCCACCTAATAACAACCCTTGTTGGGTATGGGGTGAAACCCCATATAAATTTTACAATCAACTATTCTGTTCTAAGAGCAACAACTGGGTCTTTCTTAGCAGCACTTCTTGATGGAATAATACCAGAGATAAGTGTGAGAAGCACACTAATTGCAATTAAGATAAGAGCAGCCCCAAATGGGAGAACAGCACTAAGGTTAGCAATTCCTGTTACTGCGTGGAGAATAATATTAATTGGAATACATAAGATATATGTAACAACCACACCAAGAAGACCTGATGCAAAACCAATAATCATAGTTTCAGCATTAAACATACTAGAAACATCTCTCTTAGAAGCACCAATTGCACGAAGAATACCAATTTCTTTAGTTCTTTCTTGAACAGAGATAAGAGTAATAACACCAATCATAATTGATGAAACTACAAGTGAAATTGATACAAATGCAATAAGAACATAAGTAATAGCATTAATAATAGTAGTAATAGATGACATCATAATACCGAGTAAGTCAGTATAAGCAATCTTTTTAGAATCGTCAACACCTTTGTTATATTCATCAATAAATGCTGCAACAATGTCTTTATTTTCAAAAGAAGAAACATAGATGTTAATTGTTGCTGGGTCATCAATATCAACAGCACCAATTTTTAAGAGATTTGCTTCATAAGTTGAACTAGAAAAATCTGTAACATTATCATAGTAAAGAGCACACTTTTCAGTTGTATAGGTTTCAATTGAGCCATCAAGCATTGCTGCAACTTGTTCATCACTATAGTCTGCAAAATTTTTAACAACACCTTCTTTAATTTTTGCTCTAACCATTTCAACAATTCCTGGTCTAATCTTTTCTTTTAATTCTTCAAGTGTAAGTTCAGTTAATTTTTCTTTGATTTTATCTATATCAACAGATACATCACCCATACTAGAAACAATCATTTCAATAAGCATATTTTTATCACTAAAACTATTTAAAGTTTCATTTACCCTTTTATCAAGTTCAGATATTGGTTTTTCATTTTCATTTTCAGTTGGTTTAGCGATTTCATTTTCAAGACAAGCAATTGCAATAAACACTTCTCTTTTTTGAGCATCATTAAGACTATTAACGTATTCTTTAAATGCTTTTTCTTTTTCTTCATTTGTAAGATGACTTGTGCTTGACTTAAATGGCTTACCTGTAAATACATCAATATCAGGTGTTTTAAGTTGAGCATCAACCACTTCTGATTCATAAGCCTTTTCAATATAATACTCAGTTAATTCATGTGTATAACCAATTGAACCAGTAAGCATTGCTGCTTCTGAATCTTCACTTGGACGAATTATACCAACAACTTCAAGTTCAAGAGCTTTTGAATATAAATCATCAAACATAATTTCAACATCACTAACATCTTCAAATAAACCTGTTTTTTGATTTAATTGATAACAATCATAAGGAAGGACTGCTTTGTATTTCATTGAAGTAATTGTTTCATAATCCCACTTTTTGGTATTTTCGCCAAGTGGTCTACCAGAAGCCGCAGCATCAATGATTTCATCAATTTCATCTTTACTCATTAAACCAAGAGCGTAGAGTGTAAGGTCGTTGAGTTGGTTATTTTCATCTAAAATAAGCACTAGTTCATTTTTATCATTAGGCCAATCACCGTAAACAACTTCATATTGTTCTTTTAAAATGTTATTTACTTTTTCGCCTTCAAGACCAGGAAGAAGTTCTTGCCACATATTAAGTCCCATCATTGATCCCATCATTCCTGAACCTGATGATGAATCACCACCCATCATTGATCCCATCATTCCTGATGAATCATTGTCGCTAAGTTTTAACATAAAGTCAGTTATCATATCAGTTAAAATTTCGTTCATATCCGACTTTATAATATTTCCATCAATATTTTTCGTATAAATTGTTGGCGATAGCGAATAGGTGTATTGAATACCAGTAAGTATTCCCTTAAGTTTTGAATCTGTCTTTTTAAGGTCATCTTCAATATGCTTTTTAAATGCACGAAGGTCATTTTTATTAACTTGAAGTTTTGAAAGAGCATCTACAAGTTCTCCAACAACTGGGTCTTTATAGATTGCATCTTTATTATGATTAACTTCATCACCAACACTCATAAAACTTTCCATAAGTGCAGAAATATCAACGCTTTGTTGCTCAATAGTAATTGGATAAGATGTAAGAGTAGTTTCTTGAACGTGGTTAATATAGGTTGTCATACCTTGCGAAACTGCTAAAATAAGAGCAATACCAATGATACCTATTGAACCAGCAAACGCTGTAAGAAGTGTTCTTCCCTTTTTAGTGAAAAGGTTTTTAAGAGAAAGCATAAATGATGTCCAAAATGACATTGATGGCTTTTTAATCTTTTTGCCTTCATTTTCTTTTTTAATTTTTTCACATCTCTCTTCTTCTTCCTTAACCTCATCTTCAGTGAGTGGAGCAGAATCTTCTTTTACTAAACCGTCTAACATTCTAATAATTCTTGAAGAATATTTTTCAGCAAGTTCAGGGTTGTGAGTAACCATAATTACAAGACGTTCATTAGAAATATTTTTAAGAACGTCCATAACTTGAACACTTGTTTCAGTATCAAGCGCACCTGTTGGTTCGTCCGCTAAGATAATATCTGGGTCATTTACAAGTGCACGAGCAATTGCAACTCTTTGCATTTGACCACCTGACATTTCACTAGGTTTTTTCTTAAGTTGATCGCCAAGTCCTACTTGCTCAAGAGCCTTAATTGCTCTCTCTTTACGCTCTTCTTTTTTAACACCAGAAAGAGTAAGTGCAAGTTCAACATTTTGAAGCACGGTTTGGTGTGGGATAAGGTTGTAACTTTGGAAAACGAAACCTACTGAGTGGTTACGATAAGTATCCCAATCTCTATCTTTATACTCTTTAGTTGATGTGCCATTGATTACAAGGTCACCTTCTGTATAACCATCAAGACCACCAATAATGTTAAGCATTGTTGTCTTACCACAGCCAGATTGACCAAGAATTGAAACAAATTCTGATTTACGGAATTTAAGGTCAATACCTTTAAGCGCATGAACTATTCCACTACCAGCTGGGTAATCCTTTTTTATACCTTTAAGTTCTAACATAAATATCTCCTTTTGTTTTAAGTTTTTATGTAAGTATAATTTATTAGCAATTTATTATATGTAAAATTTAAAATATATTATAATATATTTTCACATAATAATACCTTAAAATATTAACCAATTTTTAGCAATTTGTCAAGGTTTATCATACTTAGTAAAACCACACAACATATATTACTAAAATAAATCAATTATTGTTACAACTTTTGTTACAATGTTTTTTATAAATAATCAAAAAAGGCAGTTAAATAATTAACTGTCTTTTATTATTTTTTAAATAAAATTATTATTTTGTAAAAATTAGTATTTATAAATACAATTTATACATTTTTAATAAATTTTACTTATAAATTTAAGTTTTATTAAATAAATTTCGTAAAATTTTTAATTATTTTACACTAAATTGTAGAAAAAATAAAATTAATTAATATTTTTTACAATTTAAAGATTAAAAACTTTCTATTTTATTATTAGGTTTTGTTTCTTTTTCTGGTTCTTTTTTTTCTTCTATTTTTGTTTCAACTTCTTCACCAAAAGATAAAATTCTATCAAGTTCCTTTTCGTCTAATAATAATATTTTACCTTCAACAATAATATCTGTCATAACTTTATTGAAATTTTTACGCTTAAAGTGAATTTGCATAACTGAAATTAAACCAATGAAAATAACTGAGAAAATTAAAAATGTTGAACAAGCAGAAAGCACTGACGAAAATGTATATTCAAGTGGAATATTATCTATTGAAAAATCCATCATTGGTCTTTTGAAATCTCCACCATTAAAATTCATATCTTTACCTTCAAACTTAGGTAATTGTGATTTATCTGCAATAAAATCTTCTGGTGGTTTTACCATACCCATATTAAATTTGTTATTACCAAAATCATCTGTGCTAAACACATTTCGCTCTCCTGTTAAAAGCGATCCAAGATTTATAAAATATGACTTAATATTATTAAATGATGATTTTCTTCTAATACTTTTAAAATCTAATGGTTCAAACTCAGTTTCTGTTTCTCCACTTCCACCACCTTGATTAAAGTTAGGAAATCTACCACCTGGAAACGAACTCTCAGTTTCTTCACCAACTTCTTCACTTTCAATAGGTTTTTTCTCAAATAATTTTTCAATTTGTGAAGAATTAAAATTATTAAACATACCTGATTTAGTCTTTTTTGTAGCAGATACAAAAGTTCCAAAAATAGCAACAACCACAATAAGCAATGCTATGGCACTGTCAAACTTTGGTATTTTTATATGATTTTTTCTAATTATGCTTTTATTCATAGAGCGTTCGCTAAGTCTTGCCAAGAAAAACAAAAGCGCATATAGCGTCATAAAGACAAAAAGTAGTGGCGAATATATAAAATAACATAACACAATCAAAGCAATAAGAGTTATTTTAAAAGCAATAAATAAATTTGGTGGGAAAGTTTTATCCCATTTTTTTCTTGAAATTCCAAGAGAATCTTCCATCTCCATTCTCTGGATTTTTTTCTTTTTAGCAGATGTAGCCATTATTCTCCACCTCCTTACTCAGCCCTTAAAGATTCCACTGGGTCAAGGTCAGAAGCCCTAGTAGATGGAGCGATTCCTGCTAAAATTCCAATAACAACACTCATTGCAATTCCAAGTAAATAATAAATTACATTATAACTTATAAGAGAGTATTTTATAGTAGATAAGCAAATAATATTAACCATTATAGTAATAACTAAGCAAATTGCCACTGCTAGCACACCACCGATAAGTCCAAGCATACCTGCTTCAAACACAAACATCTTTTTTATATCACTGCGTCTTGCACCAATTGCTCTAAGAATACCGATTTCCTTCATACGCTCAGTAACGCTGATATAAAGGACGATAAACACCATAATTGCAGAAACAACAAGTGAGATAGCACCAATCGCAGTTAAAACACTTGTTCCCATATCAATATACTTTAAAACATTATCATAAGCAGTTTCTTCTTGTGAAACCATATAACCAAGAGCAGTTAAGTCTGACTTTACACCTGCAACAAATTCACTGTCCGAAGAATCAATGTATAAAGTATTTATAACAATTTCACCTTCTTCAAACATCGACTCCATTTTATCATAAGAAATATATGCAGATAAACTACCACGACTTTTTCTAGTATTTTCATTTTCAAAAATACCTGAAATTGTAAATGATTTAGTAGTATCATTAATTGTAATTTCTAAAACTTCACCAACGCAAGCAATAATACTTTCGCTATTAATCTTGCTAGCAAAAGTTTCGTTAATAATAATATAATTAATTTCATCAGTATCAGATTTTAACTCACCATAGAGCATAGTTGGTTCATAAACATCGTCAAAATAACAAGATAAACTAGATATTTTCTCATCTTCAATCTCTTCATTTTTTGAGTAGTTAAAAGTTGCTGAAGTTTCTGTGTGTGATTTTGTAACCTTAGAAACACCTTTTATATTTTGAACAATTTCAAAATCTTCATCACTTATTCCCGAAGAACTTGTTGAAGATGCAACCATTTGAAGAGATGTTAAACTTGATGCATAAACATTATTAACATACTTTGCAAGTCCTGAACTTAAACACAAAATCAAAAGAACCACTGCCATACCTATCGACATACCAATCGACATAAGCATACTTCGACCCTTGGTTTGTTTAATATTTCTAATGGCTGTCTTATAAATATCCTTAGTTTTAATACTCTTTGGGACAATTTCTTTATCTCTTTTTGTATCAATGCTAATTTTATTTACAACCTCGTCAGATGCAATAACACCATCTTCCATCTTTATAATTCTACCACACTCACTAGCAACCTTTTCACTGTGAGTAACAATTATAACAAGTTTTCCACTTTGAGCAATCTTCTTTAAAATTTGCATAACAATTTCTGCACTTTGACTATCAAGCGCACCAGTAGGTTCGTCGGCTAAGATGATTGTTGGGTTATTTGCCAACGCTCTTGCAATAGCAACTCTTTGTTTTTGTCCACCAGATAATTGATTAGGAAGTTTCTTAGCATAATCTAAAAGTCCTATCATTTTCAAAAGGTCGTCTGTTCTCTCGCTTCTTGTTTCTTTGCTAATATCACTCATTGTCATAGCAATTTCGATATTTTCCTTAATTGTCATATGAGAAATAAGGTTATAGTTTTGAAAGATAAGTCCAACTCTTTTCTTTCTGTAATCGTCCATTTGCTTTTCAGTAAAATCACGAATAAAGTCGCCTTTTATAACTACACTTCCAGTATAGTCCATATCTAAGCCACCTAAAATATTTATAAGTGTTGATTTACCACAACCACTTTCACCAAGTAATGCTACAAGGTCGCCGCTTTTAAACTCTACATCAATTCCTTTTAAAACATCTTGTTTCTGTGTTTTTGTAATATTATAACTCTTCTTTAAATTTGACACCTTCAATAACGCCATTATTTTATCCCCTATTAATTTAATTTTTTGTTATGTAATATATTAATATTAAATAATAAACACTTTTAATCTCTATTTTATTGGTTGAATTTTTATTTTTTTAATAAAAAAAAGCAGTTAGGGCTAACTGCTTTAAAAAGGAAAAAACATTATATGTGGGAATTGTAAATTTAATATTTTAACTTTATGTTAATAAAAGTTTCGATATTTAAAATGTATAAATTATATATTTTAAATATAAATTTTACACTTTAAGGGAATTTATTTTTATATATAATACTATTATATCAAATTTTTACAATAATATCAAATAATTTTATCAATATTGTATAAAATTTTATAATAAAATTATATTTTTACATTTTTGTTTAATTTTCACAATTTGGTGGCGGTGGTGGTGGAATAAAATTAGGGTCAAAATATTTATGATGACAAACTATATCATCACGCATTTTATCAAGGTCATCAATGTTTTTATCGAACCCCATCTTATCTCTAAACTCATGAACAGGCATAAATCTTTCGTAAATTTCATAGTCCTCATAACCTTTTTCTTTAAGTTCGTTATAGAAAAAAACTCTCGCACGTTTGCATTTTTCCATCGCATAACTTTCTTTATTATTGGTTACTTGGAAATGAATTCTTCTACTTTGTTTTTCTAATTTTAAACCAATATAATTATGATCAATTAAATATTTAATAATTGCACGCATACAATGGTCAAAACTCTTACCCTTTATATCACTAAAAGAGTTATCTGAAATTAAAACATCTCCATCTTCATTAAGAGAATAAGCACTCACAACATTATCTTTTTTATCTGTTGTAATACAAATACTTGGATTTATTTCAATTATATAAGTTGTAAGAGCAGATGCTTTGTTTGCGTTTATTGCAAATACAGAAACAACTGAAATAACAGCAACCATTACTAAACATAAACTAGATAACATCATTTTTAAACTAAATTTACGTTTTTTTGATAAAACTAATTTTTCTCTATTTATTCTCTCTTCAAAAGTTCTTATTTCTTTTATAGTATCTTCTTTTAAAAATTCATCTTTTGTTATAATTGGAGTATCAAGAAGTTTTTTACTCATAGGCAAATCAACATTTTCTGTTTCACTAAGCAAAATGTTTTTTATGTCTTTTTTCATCTTGATTCCTCCTCATATTTTTTTCTAAGCAGTTTTATTGCTTTATTATATTTCCACAAGACTGTTCCAAGTGGAATGTTTAAAAATTTTGAAATTTCTCTATTTTTATACCCATGAACATCATGTAGTAAAATTATTTGTGATTCTTCAACAGTTAAATACTTGTTCATTAAATTATGTAAAAACAAACTAGTATCTGGTGAAACACTATTATCTACAATATCTATTTGAGCATTATCAAAAGTTGTCTCTTTATTATATTTTTTTATATAATCAAGCGTAACATTTTTAGCAACCTGTAAAATCCAAGCAGAGGCATTAGTATTTGGTTTATATGAAAAAATAAATCTTTTTATCTTAATAAATGTATCTTGTGTTAAGTCTTCTGCAATATCTTTACGCTTAATAAAAGAATAAACGAATGTAAATACGCTTTTATTGGTAACTTTATAAAGTTTTTCAAAAGCGTGTTCGTTTCCTGCCTGCATCTCCAT
>JAFTMY010000078.1 GCA_017452165.1 Clostridia bacterium
ATTATAAGTTCCCGCTGCTTTAGAAGCATCTTTATAAATTTGATAACTATTTTCATAAACTTTTGTAATATCTGAAAGTCCAATATCTTGAGTAACTTGAGTAGTTGATACGAACCAACCTCTAAATGTATAACCTAAAATTTCAACTGGAGTAACAACATTATAAAGTTGTGCAAGGTTACCATTAGCATCATAGTCACCATTATTAAATTGAACATCAACAACAAGTTTATTTGTAAAGTAATCAGTAGTATTGATAATTGAAACACTATTATTGATTGGAACAAAGTAGTTTACTTTGTATGTTTCAGGAGTATAAACAGCATAGATATAAATATCACAATCATATCTAAAGTAGAACATACTACCTGTTGCCCAGTTTTGAGTTAAGTTAGATTGACTATAAGTTGAAATAGTATTAATTGCAAGATTATCATAAGATGTAAGTTCTCTAACTGAAACGTCTAATTTTACATTAGATGAAAGTTGAACATTAGAAACATACCAACCATCAAACTTATAACCTACTAAATCTCTAATTTCAACACTATAAAGTCTATTAAACATAGCATTTTGAGTATTGTCTAAATAGTAGTTAGCAGAGTTATTAGCCTTACCCTTAATATTATTCATAACATTAAAGTAGTTAATCTTATAAATCTTTTCACTATAATTAGCAAAAGCATAAACATCATATTTATATTGTGTTAATGACCAAGAACCAGCGATATCTTGATTATCTAATAAGATATACTTGTCAACGCCATCAACAACTTCTTTTCTATAGAATGTCCAAGAAGTAAATTCATAGCCAGTTGGAGCAAATAAACTATTAGCATATGAGTAGTTATAACCATATCTAACATTATGTCTTTGAGTTTCAATATATACATAATTATTATCAATTTTTAAGTTATCACTAACAGTGTTATCAACTCTCTTAGTTCCTGTTAATCCTTTGTTATAAAAATCAGTAAATGCAAATGAATAGTTGATTTCATCAAAGTTTTCAAAAGTTTTAATTGATGAATTTTCGCTATTACTAAAGAAATTATTTACTAAAGTTTCATAATTATAACTTGGGTCAACAATTTCATAGTAATGCATATAATATGGTCTATAATCATAGAATGCATAAGCATAATATGGATAATATTCTCTATCTTCTTTCTCAAGTTCTGGGTCATACCAAACTTGTTTATTATTCATTAAAACTTGAGTTGTTTCATGATTACCAGTTATGTAATCATAAGTAAGAAGCGTATTGTGAGAAGATATGATATCATAAGTAAGCACACCTGTAAATCCAGGATTCTTACTTGTCATTTCGGCTTGAATTTCTTCAATAGGTTTAGAAGAAATATACCAACCAGCAAGATACATACCATTAGAGAAATAGTTAAGACCTTGGTTAAATGTTGTAGAGTCATTGTAACAAGGAGCATTAAATTTGCTACCAAAAATTACAAGAGTATCTTTAATATTTGTATCAATTTCTTTAAGTAAAGTATAAGTATCTGGAGCAACTTTATTAATATTATTAAATGCATCAGCAACATAATAAGTAATAGTATAAACAGATACTTGGAAAATACCATAAGCATAGTAAACTACATCTTTGTTATTTTCACCAAATACATTTAAGAAGATTGGCTCAATTTCGCCTTCTTGGTCTTTAAATTTTAAAGTTTGCCAAATAATATCATTTTCTGTAAGAACTAAATTAGAAGTTGCCATATTATCATAAAGTTCTTTATTAGTAAATACATACCAACCAAGAAGTTTAGTTCCATAAAGGTTGACATTACCCTCTGGATCATTAGGTCTAACAGTTTTACGAGCATAGAACCATGTGTTAAATGTAATCACATCACAATCATAAGCATCATAAATAAGTTGATTACCCTTTTGAGCAACGATATTAATTACAGTTGTATAGTCAACTTCCATAGAAGCAGCAACTTCAGGAGTTAATACATCATCAGCAAGTTCAATAATATTTTTAGCACTTGGATAGTTGTATTGAATACTAAATTGAAGAGGTGCATAATATGCATAAGCATAAAGGTCGTAGTCTATATGATATTGTAAAATTTCTGTTGTTGTAGGAGCAATGTTATGTTGTGAATGATTAAGAGATGCATAAGTGCTACTTGCAACATCAATAGAACCACTAGCAGAAAGATTTCCTGATGCATCGATCTTGTAGATATATTCATTACCAGTTAAAATTCTGTTGTCATTAGATGTTACTTCGTGGTCAAAGAAATACCAACCAATGAACTTATATCCACTTGGAGTAGTTCTCATACCATCGAAATCACTAATTCTAGGAACATACAAGTTTGCATCAAATTTAACAGTTTGTAAACCTTCAGGTAAAACAACTTCTGTGTAATATTTTGTATTGTTAACTTGTGTGTAAGCAAGATTATGTTCTTTATTTACATCTTTTGCAAAGTCATAAACATTGTTGTAAGTTGTAAAGTAATGAACTGTGTAATTTGCTGGAACCCAGTTAGCATATAAGTAAACTGTATCACCTGCATTTGTTTCAAGTCTATCATAATAAATATGTGTTCTTTCAAATGAAAATAGAGTAATTGAATTTCCAAGATTTTGTGAAGCATTTGAATCTGTTCCATATTTCTTAGAAGAAAGAGCAGTCATTTCTTTAATTGTCCAACCATCAAAGATATAACCAGTTCTTGTAGGAATTGAAATCTCAAATGGTGTGTCATAAGTTACGCTTGTTGGAGATTTGTTACCAAGACTAGCAAACTTACTTTCAGCATTAATTGTGTAGTTAAGTTTATAAGTAATAGCACTCCATTGAGCGATAAGTTTAACATTATCCCCTTCATAAGTTGAAAGGTTGTAAATTTCTGTATAAACAGTAATGTCAGTTGTAGTTTCACTACCTTGACTAAATGTAATTTTGTTACTATTATCAGCAGATGTTGTAATTTGAGTCTTTGTAGGACTAGTTCCACTTGTAGACCACTTTGTGTATTTATAACCATCTCTATGGATTTTGTTATTTAATTTAGCAAGTAAGTCATAAGTGAGTTCAAATGTATAGCCACTAACAATCTTAGTGTTAGAAGTTGCACTTGGAGCAGAAAGCACAGCAACTGTCTTAGTAGCAGGAATTGAACTATCTTGATTTACAAGTGTAACTTTATATTTAATTACAGTCCAATTTGCAGTAAGAGTAAGTTGTGCACCATCACAAGTTGTTAAGTTTAAAATATCTGTTTTAACAGTAATATAATTCTTTGTTTCTTTATCTTTTGTATATGTAACTTTGTTACCATTACTTGCAGTTGTTGTAATTTCAGACTTTGTAGCACTTGTTCCGCTAACTGTCCATTTCACAAATTGATAACCGGTTTTATGAAGTTCATTAGAAATTTGAGATGCTTCGTCATAAACAAAAGTAAATGTAACACCATCAGTGAGAAGTGTTGAAGAACCAGATTCAACTTTTCTGTTTCTAATCTCACCAGTGTTAATATTTAGAACTACTGTATAGTTCATCTTAACCCATTGAGCAGTAAGTGTAACAGTAGCACCTTCATAAGTTGTAAGGTTATAGCCTGTTGTAGTAATATCAATTTTTGTAGTGGTTTCAGTAACATTAGAGTAAGAAACAACGTTACTGTTATTAGCAGTTTTAGTAATAGAACTTGGAGTAGCAGTCTTACCTGATGATGGATCAGTAACTGTTGCAGTCCAATAACTAAATTGGTAACCTTTTCTAAATATCTTGTTAGTAAATGTTCCTTTAGTATTATATGTAAGAGTAAATGTAGAATCTGTGAGACTAGAACCTGTACCCTTTGCAAGGTTAGACACTGTTCCACCATTACCTGCAAGAACTACTTTATAAGTAATAACAGTCCAATAAGCAGTAAGAGTAATTGCAGAACCATTTACTGAAGCAAGGTTATAAACATTAGTAGAGATAGTAATATCATTATGAGTTTCTAAATCTTTTGTAAATGTAACTTTATTATTATTAGAAACAGATGTAGTAATTTCACTTCTTAAAGCATTAGTTCCACCAACAGTCCACTTTGTGAATTGATAACCATCTTTATGAATTTTATTAGAGATTGTTCCAACTTTATCATAAGTAAAAGTAAAAGTAGAACTTGAAAGTGAAGCATTAGTTCCAGCAGAAAGTGCTGAAACGGAACCACCATTTCCAACAAGTGTAACTGTGTAAGTATGAGCAGTCCAAACTGCATAGAATTTAAATGTTGAATTTTGAACACCAAGTGAAGTATATGGCTTAAATGCTGCTGTTTCAGCATATTCTGTTCCACCAGTTGCGGCAGTTGACCAACATTTATATGTGTAACCAACTCTAGAAAATCCATTTGCATCTAAATTTGCAGTTGTAAATACGGCCTCTGATGAACCAGCGTTCATATAAATTGTTTTTGTAGTATTTGCTCTTGAACCAGTGATATCACTAGAACCACTACCCTTATTACCATCATATGTATATGTAACTGTTCTACTATAAACAGCTCTAAGATTTGATGGTGTAACATTAGTTCCTGGTTTATAACCAGAATTATCATATTCTTTAGCGCCTGCAGTATTATCGTCTCTAAGACCAAGGAAAGTCCAATAAGATGCAATATTCGTAATATTTGATGCAAATGAACCATAATTTGAGGTTCCACTTCCGTATGTATTCCAGTATTGAGTAAGTGTTGTAGATTTTCTAGTTGCTGTATCAACATAATAACATGTTATAGTTCTCTTATAAATAGCATATAGAGAATAACTTGCACCATTAGTATCAGTTAAATTTGAAGTTACACTTTGACCATCTGAGTATGTTCTTGATTGTGATGTAGTATTTTCTCTAACCCAACCATAGAACGACCAACCATTAGTAGAGTTTATAATAGTTGAACCAAGTGTAGCCCAAGTTTTTAAATTTACATTACCCGCATCATAGGTGAAATTTTGTGAACCAATTTTTGTTGTTCCGTTATAGAAATTAAATGTATATGTATGAGCAGTCCATTTTGCATAAACAGTTGAATTACCAACAGTTCTATAATAAGTATCTGCTGTCCATTGTGTTGAATAATCTTTTGATGTATACCAACCACCAAAAGTCCAACCTTTCAAAGTTGGAGATGGCATTGTTCCAATTTTACTATCATATGTTACTTCTTTACTTGTTGGAGATAATGAAGCAATATTATTTGAAGCATTGTTAGGTTTATTACCATCAAAAGTAAGTGTATATTTATTTGCAGTCCAATTAGCATAAAGGTTTAATGTTTCACCATTTGTTGCTACAGTTTTAGCAGCAAGTCCATTATAAGCTGTTCCACCATTATAAACCTTAGCCCCATCGCTACTTGTTGCCCAACCATTAAATGTCCAACCTGTAAGCGATGCAGTAGCAAGTGTAACATTTGCATTAAATGCAACATTGCTGTCACCGGTCTTTGAAAGTGAAACAGTATTTGAAGCATTGCTTGGAGTATTTGCATTATAAACAATGTTATAGGTATTCCAAGCCATTTGTATACAAATTATATCACCATAGTATGAGTCAACTAAATTGCTAAAGCTTGCTGTATATGTATATGTTCCATAAAAACCACCACTATTTGTAAGTGAACCACGATAATTAGTAGAAGCATTATGTAAATAAACATTAGATACATGCATACCTGTTGCAGGCTTGATGTCTGAAAGTGTTATTGTATTATAATAATACAATTCAGGAGATGTATATGTTACTCCGTTATATACCCAAGGGTATTCAGTATATGGCTCATTAGCCGCATCATTCATATACTTATATGGATCATTATATGTTATATCTGCAGTTGAACCTGCACCATCTCTAAAACTTTGTTCTCCGTTTGGGTGATAAATATTAACATCAACTAGATATTTAGCATACGACCACTCAGCATATAAAGTTAAAGTATTAGCTGGGTAACTACTTGATGCAATAGATGATGTCCCCGCAGTTAATACTTGAACTTCAGGAATAAGAGAGGTAAACCAGTTACTACCAGTAAATGTTTTAGTTCCAGAATAAAGGTCACTTTCTTGTCTAAACCAATGTTTAAGTGTAAAGCCAAAAAGTGTTGCTGTTGGCATAGCTACAGCATTACTTGAATTTGTAAAGTTTTTACCACTATCAGATGTTTTTGATAATGAAACTGAGTTTGAACTATGAGCATTAGGATGCTTATTACCATTATAATAAATGGTAAAACTATTTGTGGTCATTTGAATTTCAATTGAGTCTCCCCAACTATCCGATTCAACTGCTTTAAAATTTGCTACATAATAGAAATTTTTGTTATCTATTTTATATATACTTCCCCCCGAGTGGGATCTTAAGTATGTAACATACTGACCCGATAACGGAGTAATATCACCTAAAAATATTACATCACCATAATAAAGTGTTGGACTAGCAGTTCCATCACTATAAGTATAAGACTCAAAAGGTTCATTTGTTGCATTAAGTTTGTATCTAAATGGATTACAATAAAACACATCAACATTTCCACAATTTGTAGTATAACTTTGAACTGTTGAATTGTGGTTTAAAATATTGATATCAATACTATATTGATTTCTTGTCCATAATGCATATAAATATATTGTATTTGAAGAGGAAGTTAAACTTTGTGTAAAGTTTGAACCTGATACACTTTGTCCACCATTATATACTTTACTACCTGTGCTACTTGTTGCCCAGCCAGCAAAAGTAAAACCAAATAATGTTGGAGTTAATAATGTATATGATTGATTATAATTATAATAACTTGCAGTATAATAAGTTGATGTATTAGTACTTCCATTGATTGTATATGTATTACTAGAATAGGTTTTTGAATAAGTATCATAAACTGTTTTACTACTATTTTTATAAATATTTGCTGAAACAGTTGGAGCATTTTTGTAATAACGAATTCGATATCGTTTCCAAGACATCTGGATTCCAATAACATCGCCCCATCCATCGCCATAATCTGTTGTATAGTCAGCAGTATAGGTATATGTTGAACCATCATTATAGATAGTAGCACCTTGTGTTGATGTTACTGATGAACAATACATACCAGTTCCAGGAGTAATATTTGAAATAGTTATATATTCACCCATATATAACTCTGAAGAATTAGTATAAGAACTACCTGTGTATGTTTCCATAGATGATGGCTCATTTTTTGCACCATTTTTGTATCTATAAGGGTTATTATATACTACATCAGCAGTTCCGCAATAACTATTATAACTTTGTTCTGTAGAATCAGGATAATAAATATTTATATCAACAAGTTTAAGTGTTGTTGAACTAAATGTTAATCTACAAGTATAACTAACAGATGTTGAACCTATTTCATTATCAGTTGCAACAAAATAATATGTTGTTCCAGCAGTTAAATTATAAGATACTTTAAAATTATTACCATCAGAATCCTCACTAAAGGTCAAATATGAAGATGGAGAATTACCATCAACTATGTTTGTTACACAATTAACATATTGACTTGAAGAACATAAATAGCCTATAGGATCATTTGAACAATCACTTGATGTTAAATAATATTTTCCTGATAATTTTGGAGTAAATTGCCAAACTTGATATGGTGTTGAAGAATTTAAACTTAAATAATAATCTTTATTAAGTTGTATTGCTGGTATATTTCCTAAATATACTCTAGATAAAATTGCATTACATGTGGTTGTTGAACTTAAACTATACTTTGATACTACCATATAATAAGTTGTTCCAGCAGTTAATGTATATGATGTTTTAAAATTAAGATCCCCTCCACTATCATCATTGCCTGATAAATAATAACTGCTACTTACGTTATATGCATATGAATTTGAATCTAAACCATTTAATAAATTATAAATTTGGCTTGAATTACAAATAAATCCATATGGATCACCTGAACAAGTACATGTATAAAAATAGTATGTTCCAGTTACTGTTGGAGTATATTTCCAAACTGTATAATGATCTGATGACGAAAAAGACACAGAATAAGAATTATTAAGAGTCATTTGTGTGAAATTAAAATCAATTTTAACATATCCACTCATACTTCTATCATTTAAAACAAGCGTAGTTGCTACCAAATAATATGTTGTTCCAGCAGTTAATGTATATGTTATTCCAAAATTAACTCCACTTACTCCACCATCATCATTATTCGCTAAAGAATAACTAGTTGTATGACTATGATTTGTAGTTAAATAATTTAATAAGTTATCAATTTGACTTGAATTGCAAAGATATCCATAAGTATCTCTTGAAGAATAACCCTCATCAGGATTAAAATCATGTGAATAAAATGTATAACTAGCTGTCATACTTGGAGTAAATGACCAAACCTCATATAAATTACTTGAAGTATTCAATGAAACATAGTATGAAGTTCCTAATGTCATAGCGGAAGCGGAAACATAAGGATCAACTTCATTTATAACTGAATCTTTTCCACTGCCATAATCACCAATAACATTTACTTGTTCTTCATCACCTTGTTTATAATCTTCTTCTTTTTTATCTTCTTCTTTATCTAAGTTATCCTTAATTATAGTAAAGTTTCCATTAATAGATAAATTGAAAACATTAACTTTATCACCACAATCAAACTTTATTGATTCAAAAACATCTGATTGTTTTAAAATATTATATCTTAATATATCATCAAGTAAAACATCTCCAGCATAATTATATACTCTATATTTATTATCAACTGAAACTACAATTATACCTGCATTATAATTAGATAAGTTTTCAAAATTAGAACCTGCATCTAAAACTCCACCTAATTCTTTAACTGAATAGTCAGATGCTTTAATAGTATAATATGTTTTATTTTGAGTAGTTACAAACCAACCGTCATTACTTGTTGAAACCTTAACTGGTTGGTTAGATATTTTATTTTTTTCTAAGGTATGAACAACTTCACCCTTAGTGTTATAGAAACTAATTGTAAATTCACCATTTTCACTAGTCATTACAGGATATACACCATTAACTAACTCATTAGATAATAATACACTGTTTTCATTCAATGCTGAAGTGTAGGTTGAATCATTTGAAAATTCAACAAAAGAATTTTGAATAAACGCCTTTTTTCCTTCTAAACTCTTAACAGCACCACTGATTGAATCTGCATTTAAACTATAACTTAAAACTACTGTGTTATCACTTGTAAGATATTTAAAGTTTAAAGTTTCATTTAAATTATTATTACTATCTTTAGTATATTCAACAATTCTATAAAAATTTTCTGAAATATCAAATAATTCAATTTTAACAATTCCATCATTTGTTTTATAGTCAGAAACTGAAATTACGTTATTATTTACACTTAAAGTTTTATAAATAGAACGTTTATAACCTAAAATATAACCTTCATCACCAAAATAATCATTTTTGGTTACTTCATTACCGCTAATTTCTTTAAAGAAAGAGAGTAAGTATTTACCATTTAAATATTTTGTAACGGTGTTTAACATAACACCTTCTTCCATTTCAAAGGTGTTTTTTATAACTTGTGTTCCATTAACCATAGAAACTGAACAAGAATAATCTGCAGTATTGTAAACAATAACTGCACTTCCAGACATCTTAACAATTATATCAGCAGGATTATCAAAATTAAAATCATTTAAATCAAATGTTTTGCCACCTTCTAAGTTAATAATTTTACCGTTAATTTCATTTTCAGTATTATTTGGTTCATAAACTAAGAAGCTTGCGAACTTATAATCTTCTGAAAACATTACATCAGTAACACGATATACTTCACCATTAGTCGCATTTGTTTTATATTCATAAACTTTTGATAATGTTCCATCTTCTTTTACTTTTATAATTGAGTATGAAAAATTATCATCATCAAAAGTATTCTTAACGACAAAATATTTTTCGCTCATGTGAACAATTTCACAACTAATTGCATCGTCATTAAAAAATCCACCTGCTGCAACCCTACTATTGAGTTTTACAACATAAAAAGTTCCATCATTATTTTGATGATAATAATAGTAACTTTTACCAGCTTTAAAATAATTTGTGCTAAAATCTTTAATTTCATTTTCAGCAACAATACCTGAATAAGGTGCATCTAAAAGGACATCATAATTGTTTGAAACATTAGATGTTTTTATATCATTTCCTAAAAGAGCAACCCTATCAAGCCATACTTGATCCACAACAACACCTCCTGGGTTGTTTGGGTTATTTGGGTTATTAGGGTTGCTTGGGTCATCTTTGCCCTTAAATGCAAAAACGCAACCAACAACAATGGCAGCCACTAAAATACATGACACCACTGAAATTAAAACTATTTTCATTGATTTTGATAATTTTTTCATAAGAAATTCCCTCTCATCAAATTCTTTCGTTGAAATTATCAACCAATTTTCTTGCTATAAATTTTATAAAATTAATAACTTTGCTTTTTTTGCAACTTTATTCAAATTTATCTTGTGCAAAAACTTTTAGCATTAAAGAGCAAAATCAATAACCTACATCATTCGTGTAAATTCGCTTATTTTCGAGATTTACAAAGAATTTTAAATTAAAAATTTTCAACTCAGTAAAGTAATTAATTTTGAAGAAAATTTATAAGCAATACTTTCAGTCAATAATTCTTCCATTACATTATACCAAAAACAATTAAATAAAACAATCATTTTACACTAAAAAAATAATATTTTTTATTTAATTATTATATTATATATATGTGCGAAGATTACACACTAAAATTCATTAATTTTCAAGCATTTTCTATCATCGTTTTAACCTTAAAAATCCTAATTTTACAACATATTTTTACAGTTTTTTATCAAAATATTCTGACTTAATTTTTAAGATTTTTTATACTAATTTTAAGCTAAATTTAGCACTTTTTTTTATAAAATTTAGTTGATTTTTAAATAAAATCCAACATAAAAATTATAATTAAAATTTTTAACTTTTTTTAAAAATTTGTGCAATTTAACCAAAAAAAATTTCTTTACATTTAATTTATTTAAATTTTTCACTAAAATTTTATTGAAAATTTTTAATTATTTCACCAATTTTTATTGTAAAATCAACCTGTTTTCCTATATTTTTAATCATAGAAAACTCCTAATTTTATCACAATTATATAAATTTCTATCCATCTACACTCATTTTCTTAATCTATAAATCACCACTCTATATCAATCATATATTAACCTTATTTAATGTAATTTTCTAAAATTTAAATAATATCAGTCTGATTATTTCTATAAATACTCATAAAATAACCTTTTTATATATAAATTAATTTCAACAAAAAAAAGGTCTTGCAAAGTCAAAAGACTTTACATAGACCTTTTTTTTAAGTTGTTATATTAATTTTTACAAATTAAATATTTTTTTGGTATTTTTGAATCGTTGATTGAATATTACCATTATCATCAACTTTAACTTTAATAACATTATCACTAGTTCTAATAACGTAACTTGTCTTAATACCCTCTGCAACTTGAACAATCTTTTCATGATAAGCAATTATATAATAATCACCCTCAGGTAATTCCCATGTAAATGATTCTCCATTATTTGATACCCATTCAGTTTGACTGAAATCAAATACAATGCTATGCACATTTTTATCTTGTGATAATACAGGAATCTTTGTATCAAAGTTTGTATTATTAAATAAGAATGTTAATTTATCAGGATAGTTAAGTGAATTAATAAGTAAATCATATTTAGTTTGATCTAAAATTGCGAATTTTAAGAAATTACTATTAATTGGGTTAAAGTAATGTGTATAAATATTTCCTTCATTTTCAAAGTATGTATAGTTCATTTCATTAATATCAATTGTGATTTTTGAACCACCACTTGAAACTGAAGTATTTGTATATTCAACTACGTTTCTACTATAAATAGGTATAGCATAAATAGTTCCGTCAATATTTGTAGTATCTGAAATTATGTCAATAAAGTATCTTACTGTAACAGTAATTTCAAATGGTTTATTTTCTTTTGTTTTATCAATAAGTGGAATTGTTACAGGAACTAAAATATCAACACCAGTAACAATATTTGAATCTAATGTTGTGTAGAATCTACCAACAGTTATAAGAGAACCTAAGAGTTTCTTTAAGTCATATTTACCGTCACAGAAATCTTTTATTTGTAACAATAAATCTGTTCTTGCTGAGATATCTTCACCATCTTTTTGATAGAGAATTTGGTTATAACTTGAATCTTTAAATACAATGTTAATATATTTCTCAGCAACATCATAAATACGCTCGTTTTGATAAAGAAGAACTTGTTCGTCACCTTCAACATAAGGGTCATAAACATCTTTATAAGCGAAATCTTCTTTAACAACGGTTGATTTAATATAAGATAAATCGTCTTGTCTAAAGTTAATATAACCTACATAACCATATTGATTATTGTTATACCAGAAACCAATATTAGGGCTTGGAAGCGAGTTAATATTAACACCACTAAATTGCCATATATTAGTCTTTTCTGCCTCTAAAATGATAGTATAGTTATCATTTACAGGTGTATACATCTTAAATGAAATTTGTGGATCATCATCGTTAGGACCATTCTTTAAGAATTGAACTTTTTCATTTATAGAACCTGTTGTATAAAGATATTTTGTTTCATAATCAAAGCAATAACTTACTCCATTAACTACAACAATGTTATCAGTCATAGTTTCAGGTGTATAATAATATGATCTACAAAGACCTGACTGATCAAGATGAGGTGTTAACTCAACAGGATAATAATTTTCCTCAATTTTTACATAATAGAAATCAATATTCTTAAATATAGCAGTTCTACTTGAATTTGTAAATGCATATTGCTTTTTACCATCTTTTTCACCAAGATCTGCATATGTATAAAGTATATTTACGTTATTATTGGTTGATTCTGTTTCTGCTAATAAGTAGAATAATTGGTCTTCTATTTTTACATAGAATCTAGCAGATTTACCTTTAAATACTTTATTAGTATCATCATAAATTGTTGCAATTTGTGCTTTTTCAGTAGGTGTCAAGAATGAATCAGGTTGTGATCTATAATCCTCTATTCTAAATATTGGATAATACTTTTCACCTTGTTTATGATACATTTGTGAACCTTTTAAGTCATAATTTCCATATTGACTATCATAGTTCTTTTCTACTTGTGCGATAATCTCTTTATCTGTTCCGCTTAAGAATGCACTAAATGTTAAATCACCTGCACTTGTTCCAATCTTAACTTTATCTGCTAAACTTGAAACTTTATATAAATAAATTGTAAATGCATCATCCTTGAAGTTTTCAGATAGTAATTGAACAAATTGTTTTTGTCCTGATTTATTTATATAATAATAATTTGTTGGATTCGCATCTGTTAATGCACCTTCATTATATAAAATATATGTCTTTTTATTAGAATTTTCTGAATCCATAAAGTATAAATATGAAACATATCTCTTATAGAACCAATAATTTCTAATTAAATTATCAACTAAGAAGTTTTTGTTATCATCAATAGATGCATTAATTTCTAATGTTTTATATATATCTTCGCCAGTTCCAAACCTTGCTACGTCGATACCAAATGATTCATTTCTAAGAAGAACTACTCTATTTGTTCCTTGTTCAATGTAATCAATTGCACCTTCTGCAACAACAAGTTCACTTGCAATTGTTTGATAGAATTTAGATGTTGTTGTTGATTGAAGTGTATATTCATCAATATTCTTTTCATATTTTTCATAAGAACTCTTTGTATCATTCCAAGTATAGAAGTTAATACTTGTTGGTTGGTTATTAGCATAGTAGTAACCAATAATTGTTGTATCTTTCATAAGAGGAGTTCTTTCTTTTACTTCATCATATTTATAGAATCTAAATGTTCCATCATCAAATTCTTCAGGTATAAACCATGATACAAATGTATAAAGCGTTGAAGCCTCTCTTACTGAGTTATCAAAGAGTGTTGTTGAACCGAGAATTGTGTAGGCTTGTGCACCTCTATATGTTGTATCACCATCTTTTGCCTTAATATCTTGACCTGATTAACCATATTTATAGAATCCGTGATAAATATAATCATAACCAGTAAACCTTGATGTACTATAACCAGTTCTATCATTTGAGTCATACAATACATCAACCGGTCTTATCGCTTCATCATAACTTTCACCATAGAAATAACAAGCATAAGGAACATTATAGATTATTGATTCATTATTATCATCATATGCGCAGTTTTGAGAAATTGTAGCAACTTTTTTATCAGTATAGAATGTTGTTTGAACTGCTGTATCTGACAATGAAGTTACATATTCTAAATCACCAGATGAAGTATATGCTGATTTTGTATTTCTTATAAGTTCTTCTACAGAAGTATATCCAACATTTTCATAATATGTACCACCTTCTTTACTGAGCATTGTATTACTCATAGGGTCAAATACGTTATAAATTTCTACTTCAAATGTTTGAACTGAGAATTTACATTCTACTTCAATATCTGTCATAAGGTCAGCAAATTGCATATATGCTCTATTGATATCTACTCTACCATCATCACTATCTGCTGGCTCATCTTTATATCTTGTTACTGTTGAATCATATTCTGTGAAGTAAATAAGGTCAAATAATGCACTAAGACCTGAATCATAACCAAATGCATTTGAGAATTTTTTAGCATTATCAGCGGCATTATTATTATAAGCATAATTAAATGAACTTCTATCAAGTAATGATAAAATATTCATATCTTTTACACTAATATTATTATCTACATACTCTTCATCATAAGAACTTGTATTATCAAAGAATTTATCTTTTCCAACCATTTCTAAAACAAGGTCTGGATTATCTTTACTTCTAAATACTTGAAGGTCATTACCTTTTACAGTTTCTCTATGAAGTGTACAATCCACAATACTTACATTATGAGATGATGAAATCCAATCAAACTTAATAGTGAGAGTATATTTTACTCTATCAAACACAGTTAAGAATTTATTTGTATTTCTCTTATCATCACCTTGGAAGCCTACATCTTCAAAAGCATAGAATATTAATTTAAACTCTGATAAGAATCTTCCATTAAAGAATGGTAACATCATTAAATCAACCTTGTCATAGAATGAATAACCAATTTGAAGTGTATCATTGTCAAATTTTTCAGTAATTGCTTCAGTATCCAATTTATTAGTTGTTGCACTAGATTTAATCTCATAATATCCAGAAAGACCTGGGTTATTACTTGCCTTAGTTCCTGTATTATTTGCGTTAGAAACTTTAGCACTTAAATCATCTTTAATTTCCCATGCAGCATAAATTGAAAACTCTCTTGTCTTTTTAAGTGTAACTTCTGGTTTTGTAAGAGAACTTTCATTTGAAGGTTCAACAGTTGTTGTCTCTACTTCAAAGAATTCAATATTAATATTATTTATTTTATTTATATCGTAACTTGTATCAACATAATAAGCATTATATCCATTTACTGGTGTTTCATAGAATCTAACAATATAATCATCTACATAGAAATTACTTTCATCGAATCTAAATCTCATTCCACCATTATCTGGATTACTTATATTTCCATAATAATTTACGCCAGAAATTGAATTATATTTTATAGTTATTCTAGGAAGAAGATATATCTTTTTACCATAAACTTTCTTTCCACCAATAACTAAACCTGATGGATTGTTATTAATATAATATAAATTATAATAACCACCATCTCTTGATTCTGTTCCAATATAGTATTTTCCTGAAACATAACCAAAGTTTGTGCTTTCACTGCTAGAATTCTTCATAGTAGTATAGAATTCATTTACATATTCGTATTTGTTTTGAATTATTGTTTTTGTAGCATTTGGATTATTATCTCCGATGTAGTCTACATCACTTAATTTCTTGGTTGCATAAATTCCATCATCTCCATTTGAAGACGAAACTCTATTATAATCATTTCTATTAGTGTCAATATTATAAGCACTTTCTTTATTTCTAAAGTAAGATACATTTAAGTCATGATAGAAACCATCATCAAAAATTAAATCGAAATACTTTCCTTCATCATTTTTATAATCTTTATTAAATTCAGATTTTCCTTTATTACCTTTTGATAATAAGTTATTAATATTAGATTTTTTAGTTTCAGGATCAACTCTATGTTCATCATAGGTCGATTTTTTAGTATTTACAATAAATTTGTAATTACCTGTTGATTGTTCATCTTTTAAATCTGGATTTGAGAACCAACCAAGGAAATAATAACCTGCAGATGTTGCATACAATTGATCAAGTGTATAACTATAATCACCCAACTTAAGTATCGCACTCTTAAGTAAAGTATCAAATTTAATTTCAAATAATACGTTAGCAACAATTTCAGTAAATGCGTCATTTGCACTTTCACGACTTTCATTTTGCATAGCATAACTTGCTTTAATACCAGTATAGCCATATTTACTAAATTCTTCAGATGTTTCATAAAGTGCTAAAGCAAATTCTGAGTCATAGTCATATAAGTTTTTAAGTTCACTTTTACCAATATTAAGAGATACATTAATAGTAAATGTTTGAACTTTCCAAACCGCAAACATATATACATAGAACTCACTATCATTATCACCAAATTTCTCTTTTATATCATCATTTCCAGTTTTAAATAATTCACTTACTTTTAATCCACTTACTGTAAATAAGTATTTTGAAAGTGATGTATCAAAGCGATATGATGTGCTCTTATAATAATCAAATGGTTCATTTGGATCTTCATAATAAGTTACACCATCATCAGGACGTTTAGTTGCTTCAAGAGCCCAACCCATAAAGTCATAACCAACTCTTGTAGGAAGGAATAAACTAAGTCTTCTTTCAAATCCAAAGTCGTCGAAATATGCTGGCATAAATTTATTACTTGTTGATATTGGTTTAACAACTTCCGATGATCCATATGCAACACCAGAAGTGCTAGTTGCTGACTTAGAATCTCTATAGTCAACAATTACATTATATAAGTTATGTTGCCAATATGAATAAAGTGTTATATATC
>JAFTMY010000079.1 GCA_017452165.1 Clostridia bacterium
TTTCTTTTGTGTCAACAACCCAAGCAAGAATTTGAGTATTTTTCTTTTTTAGTTTTGAGACAAATTTATTAGGTAAATATTTAATATCATAGGATATAAAATCTGCTTTCGAGTAACTAAAAAGAGAAAGAGATTTTAATAAATATTTTTTTAAGCCTTTTGTGTTTTTTAAGTCAAATGATGATAGTAGACCGGTAGGATAATTTTTAGTGAGTTTTTTTAATGCTCTAATAGTAATTGGATTAAAAGATTGGAAAGCAATCATATCATTATGGTTATATTTTTCTATAATTTTAAGCAGAACAGGTAAGTCATTTTTATTAAAATTCCCCTCAGGTTTAAGTTCAATTAGTAGTGGAACTTCGCCACTTATAAGGGTTAAAACTTCGCTAAGCATTGGTATTTTTTGATTAACCCAAAGTTTATAATTTTTAATGTCGTCACTTGTAAGAGATGATATTAAAATATCTTCACCAGTCATACGCTTTAAATTTTCGTCATGAAAAACTGCAAAATCACCATCTTTTAATCTATAAACATCTATTTCTATGGCAATCTTGCGATTTTTAGCAATATTAAATGCTTCAAGTGAGTTTTCTGCAATTTGGTTGTTATGACAGCCTCTATGAGCGATTGGAACGTTTAAAAAGTTCTCATTAAGATTAACTATTGTTTTGCTCATAAAAATTAGATGATAGAAATAACTATCATCTTAAACCTCCAAACCGAGTTTACTTGCAATGTATTTATAACAAATATCAATTGTTTCATCAATGCTAAGATTTGAGTTGTCAACTATAAAGGCATCAGGAACTATAATAAGAGGAGCAATATCTCTGTGTGTGTCACGATAATCTCTTTCTTTTAAATTCTCTAAAACTTCCTTATAGGTGCAAGGAATGTTTTTTGCAACATTTTCGTCGTATCTTCTTTTTGCTCTAACATTTTCATCTGCTGTAAGATAAATTTTGCAATCAGCATTTGGGAGAACAATACTTGTAATATCTCTGCCGTCAATGATACAATCGTAGTTATTAGCAAAAGTATTTACAATTTGTAAATATTTTTCTCTAACAACTGAGTGAATAGAAACCTTTGATGAGAGTTTACTAACTTCTTCTTTTCTTAAATTAGGTGTAATATTTTCACTGTTTAAATATACAAGTTGTTTGCCGTCTTCAATTTTTACAGAAACATTGATAGAATTAATGTTATTTTCAATTTCTTCGTTTGTTGGGTCAGTAAAACCAAGGTCTAAAAAACCACAAGCAATTCCTCTAAAAATTGCACCTGTATCAAGGTGTATTAAGTTTAATTTTTTTGCAAGCCCATCAGCAAGTGCACCTTTACCACTTCCAGATAAACCATCAAGCGCTATATTAATCATATTTTATTCCTCTTAATAAATAATACAATTTAATAAAAACTATGTCAAACTTAAAAGTTGATTTGACAATATTTTGTGTTATTTTATAATACTAGTATGGATTTAAAATTAAAAATAAAACAAATATGTTTAAAATTAGAGAATTTAATATTTGAAAATCATTCTTGTATTGCATGTGGAAAGGAAATCCCTGACGGCACAAAGTTTTCCATTTGTGAAAAATGTTTTAACAAAATGAAAAAGATTGATGAAGATAAGATGATAAAATATTATTGGTTAAATGAAAAAGAAATTGCTTTTAATAAGAGTATTGCATTTTATGTTTATGATGAAATTGTCTCATCAATAGTAAAGAGTTTTAAATATTCGAGTAAAAAGTATTATGCAAAATATATAGCAATGCTTATGACAGAAAATTTGGATATTTTTAATGATTATGATTATTTGACATTTGTTCCAATAACTAGTAAAAGATTAAAAAGTAGAGGATATAACCAAGCCGAAGAAATAGCAAAAGAAATTTCTAAAATAACTAAAATCCCTGTTGTTGAACTTATAAGAAAAACAAAAGAAACAAGAAATCAAGCAGAGTTATCTAAAGAGGATAGAATTAATAATTTAAAAGATAGTTTTGTAATTATAGATAAAGAAAATATTATAAAGGATAAAAAGATAATTATTATTGATGATGTATTTACAACAGGAACAACTATGAAAAGATGTTCGTTTGAAATAAAGAAACTTAAACCAAAAGAAATTTTTGTTATGACATTTGCAAGAACAATGGTTGGTAAATAGTTGGATAATTGTAAAAAATATTCTATTTTTATGGTATAATCGATAATAAGAATAGTATATTTTGCGAAAAATAATAAAAATTATTAAAATTAATAAGAATATTATTAAAATTTTAACAAAAAAACGCAAAAATATAATAAATAAATAGATATTTTAGTGGAAATTTATATAAAAAATATAGTTTTTGATTGATTTATGTTATTATTATAGTAAATAAAAATTTTGTAAATGATAAAATTATATGAAATGTTAACTTTAAATAGTATTTATTCGACAGTTATTTTTATTTTTTAATAAATTTTATGCTTTACAAATCATAAAAAAAAGATTATTATATTATAGTGAAATATAGTGTATAAAAATATTTATATATTATAAATAATTAATTTATATAAAAAAAGAGCGGGAGAAAATATGGGCTTTTTAAGTAATTTTGATAATAATAGAAGTTTAAAAAAGTTAGAAAAGATTGCAGAGAAAATAGAAAATCTTGCAGAAAAATATAGTGTGATGACTGATGAGGAGTTAAAAGAACAAACTAGTGTTTTAAAAGATAGATATTCAAAAGGTGAAAAACTTGATGATATTTTACCTGATGCTTATGCAGTAGTTAGAGAGGCTGCAACAAGAGTTCTTGGTATGCGTCATTTCCATGTTCAACTTCTTGGTGGTATTGTTCTTCACCAAGGTAGAATTTCAGAAATGTGCACTGGTGAAGGTAAGACACTTGTGTCTACTTTACCAGCATATTTAAATGCGCTATCTGGTGAACCTGTTCACGTTGTAACTGTAAACGAATATCTTGCTAAGCGTGACGCTGAGTGGATGGGTAAGGTTCATAGATTTTTGGGTTTAACTGTTGGTTATATCTATTCAAACCAAGATTATGCAGAAAAACAAAATGCTTATAAATGTGACATAACTTATGGAACTAATAGTGAGTTTGGTTTTGACTATCTTCGTGATAATATGTGTGGTTCAAGAGAAGAAATGGTTGGTCGTGGTCTTAAGTATGCTATTATCGACGAAGTTGACTCGATTTTGATTGATGAAGCAAGAACACCACTTATTATTTCTGGTCCATCAGGTGAATCATCTGATCAATATATGATTGCTGCACGTTTTGCAAAAACTCTCCATGAAGATGATGTTGATATTGATGAAAAACAAAAGACAATTCACCTTACTGAAAATGGTATTTTTAAAGCAGAAAGATATTATAGACTTGAAAATTTAGCAGATGTTGAAAACACAGATATAAACCATAATATCAACAATGCTATTCGTGCAAGATTCTTAATGAAAAAGGATAGCGACTACATTGTTCGTGATGGCGAAGTTTTAATAGTTGATGAATTTACTGGTCGTATTATGATAGGTAGAAGATATAGTGATGGTCTTCACCAAGCAATTGAAGCAAAA
>JAFTMY010000080.1 GCA_017452165.1 Clostridia bacterium
ATTATATATATAAATTTTGAATTAACCTTGACATAACGGTTAAAATAAAATATTATAATAGTATGAATTTATTTTTTGGGAGGAAGATAAATGCTTATTAATAAAAAGACAGATAAATGTGCTTGTTGTGGAACATATTGTGAACACAACTTTGGTGAAGAAAATTATAAAGAAAAAGAGTTAGATTTAGATAATTACTTTAAATATAAAGATATATATGTATATAAATGTCCAACTTGTGGAATGGTTTCTACAAACCTTTCTACAGAAGATAAGAATCTTTTTGAGGCAATTAAAGATACTGATAGATATAAAAGTGTAGTAACTTATGATTATCTTGAAGGTGTTGACCTTGAACTTTATGAAAATATGTCTCGTGCAGTTCCAGCAAATCTTTATGAGGTTTATGCTATGATGTATGAAAACTCTAATGATAAGGAAACTTATTTAAGAGCACTCCATAAATCAATTGAACTTAAAGAACTTATGATTGAAAAGTATAGAGATGAAGTTGAAGAAGATGAAGACGAAGAAGATGAAGAATTGTTAGAAAGACTTGAAGAACTTATGGACGCAAATCTTGAGATGTCAAGAAAGAAATTTATCAATGAGTTTTTACCATATGAAGAAAAAAATGAATTTTTATTTTTAATGTTCATTGAAAATTTAATTGGTTTAGGTGAACTCGATATGGCTGATAAAAACCTTGATTTCCTCATTGATAATTCAAACATAAGTGAAGATATCGTTGATTATATTGAAAATCTTACAGATGAGGAGTAAATAAAATGGCAAACTATTCTTTAATCGATTTGCATAATCATACAGCATACTCAAGAGAGTCTGGCTGTAATAATTCGATTTCAGATGTTTTTAGAGAAGCGCAAACAATTGCTGAGAGAAGTGGTAAAGATGCACTTGTTGCAATAACTGACCACAATACTGTTGTCGGCATTAATGAAGCAAGACAAATTCTTAGTGCAGGTAAGTTTGATAAAGTTAAACTTATTTCAGGTGCTGAGTTTACTGTTGATATGTCTGAAATTAACGGCGTTTTCGGTGGGAATAGAGTTTTTGGTAATATTCACATTTTGGCTTATGGTTTTGATGAAAACAATGAAGCACTTATAAAATTTTCAAAAGACTTTCACTCTGGTAGAAGAGGAAATATTAAATATAGTGAACTTGTAAATTTAATGAAAAACGCAGGTGGTAAACTTGTAATTGCTCACCCAGGAATAATTAGGGTTTATCCTAAAAATACAATGAATTACTCTGGAAGTAATTATCAAGATGAACTTACTGATATAAGAAATAATGCTAGAAGAAGCAAGACGATTTTAAGACACGTTCCTAATGGAAAGGTTCTTCTTAGAATTTTAGTTGAAAGACTTACAAAACTTGGTGGTGGAACACTTGTTGGTATGGAGAGATTCCACCCAGATAATTATTATAGAAACTTTGATAAAGAGATTGAAAAAATTTGTGATGAATATGGTTTTGTTCAAACAGCAGGTAGTGATTTCCATGGCTATAACCTTCACACAGATTTCTCAGTAGGTAATCCATTTACTGTTAATTTTCAAGAATTTTATAAACATACATTACAAGATAGTATGAATTATAGAAATGGCTTGCATGTTTCTCACTTGCCAAACATTGAAATTCTTACAGGCGAAGGTCAACCATCTAATGAAATAAAGATGATCACTGCAAATGGTGAAGAAGTAACTTATGAACAATATAATAGTGTTAGACACGCTCACCATGAAAGAGAAAAAGAACTCTATACTAGCGAGAAAAATGGCGAGTATAACAGAGGTGGTTCAAAACCAAAATCAAATTCAGGAAATGGTGGTTATAACAATCATAAGAAATAAGGTAAAAAAGGTAAAAAGAAACATAAAAATAGAAGTAATAATCGCAGTAATTATCAAAGTCAAAATGAACCAAAACAATTTGGTGAAGAATAAAAAATATAATTTAAAAGCGTTGCTAAATAGCAACGCTTTTTTAAACAATAATTATTAAATTTTTAAAAGATATTGAAAAATAAAATTAATTATGATATAGTAAGTTAGAGGTTAAAATATGAACAAATATAATTTTAAACAGGTTGCAAAGTGGTTTGTTGATAAATATAATGAAGACACAAACAAAGAAAAAAGCGTATTAACAAAAACAAAATTACATAATCTTATGTATTATGCAAAAGGATTATTTTATGTATTCCAAAACGATAGTTTCTTTGATGGAATATTTTTAGTTTCAAATAATGGTGTAAAATGTAAAGAACTTGCTTCACTTTTCAGCGAAAAAAATGATAGTTTAGAAAATATTTTTGCTGATGAAAAGCCAATAACAAATGTTTTAGTAGTTGTAACTCTTGATTTTGTGTATCAAAAGATTGGCTCAATTACTGAAGAAAAACTCGCAGAAATTATGAAAGAAGAAAAACTTATTTCAGGAAAAGAAGTTTCTGAAAAAATTAACGAAGAAAAACTTGCAGAAGATTTTAGAGAAACATATCTTCAAGACGAGCAAACAAATAAGTTTAATATAATGAGAGATGAAATAGTCGACATAATTAGTTTTATGACATATAAAAAATACGATAAGGCGTTTAGGGTGTTAGGTCAATGATTAAGATAACTTACGATGATGTAATTAGAATTCATAAACAAAGTTTAGATATGTATGGTGGTCTTGATGGCATTAGAGATAAAGGTAGAATTGAAAGTTCTATTAATACTATGTATCAAACTATTTTTGGGGAAGAGGCATATCCAGAACTTACAGATAAAGCAACAACTCTTGTAACAGGTATTGTTATGGGACACCCATTTTTAGATGGAAATAAAAGAACAGGTGTTTCTATAATGATTTCATTTTTAGAAATGAATGGATATCCATTAGAGGTAACAAACGAAGAACTTATAGAATTTGGTCTTGAAGTTGCTCAATCTCATTATAGTAAAGAACAAATTAAGGCTTGGATTGAAGCACATAAAAAACAAAAGGAAAAAGAAACAGCCGATAATAAACCAAGTGGATTAGGTGAAGAATAATATATAAAATAATAA
>JAFTMY010000081.1 GCA_017452165.1 Clostridia bacterium
CATATAATACCTTAATTTATAAGCAAGGAGCAGGTGTAGTTTTAAAGGAACCATCTCTTATTGCTATGTCTTCTAATATAAAAGATAAAGAAGTCAAAGCAGTTGGCAGTGATGCTCATAATCTTCTTACTCGAACACCTAAAAACATTACTGTTTATTCGCCAATTTCTAAAGGTGTTATTCACTATGAAGAACTAGTAGTTTTAATGCTTAAAGAGTTTCTTAAAAAAGTTTTTCCTGTTAAAACTTTTGGTCAAAAAATCAAAGCAATTCTATGTGTACCTCTAGGAATTACTCAAGATGAAAAAAAACAATTTGAAATAGCCTGTTATAAATCTGAAATAACTGAAGTTTACATTGTTCCCGAAGTATTCACCTATGCTATTGGCAATAAAATTGACATTAAATCAAAAACATCTCAATTTTTTGTAAACATTGGTGCAGATACAACTAGTATCTCAATTATTTCAAATTATACAATACTTAGTGGTTATAACATTTCAATAGGAGGTTCTATTATAAATTCTGGAATTGTGAGATTTATTGAAAATAATTATTTAATTAAAATAAGTCAAGAACAAGCCGAAGAATTAAAAATAGAAATAGGTTCTCTCTTTGAAAATTATGATGCAAAAATGACAATTGTTGGAATTAATACGCTAACCAATAATAAAGAAGAACTTGTTGTTAGAGCGTCAGATATTTACCCTGTAACATCTTACTATTTTAGCAAAATTGCTGAAGCAATAAAATCTATTATTGCTTCATGTAAACCAGAAATAGTATCAGATATAACAAGATTTGGAATTAACTATTATGGTGGTTCAATAGAGATTGCAGGTTTTGAGCAATTTATGAATTCAAAAACAGGTATTAAAGTTAAATTTATTGAAAGACCAAAACATGAAATATTCGGTGTAAAAAATCTTATTAACAATACTGAAAGATTAAGAAAAATATTAAAAAATAACTAATTTTATAAAAATCTATTATAATATATATTAATATATATAAAATATTTTTAATGTGTATTGACATCAAGATTTTATACTGCTATAATAATAAAAAATGTCGATTTTACTGAAAATTTCTTAGTTTATCTAAGTTTAAATTATTATTAAAGGAATTATTTTTATGAGTTCAAGAATTTTATTTATTTTAAAAATTGTTATAATAGTAATTTTAGTTGCTGCTGTTGCAGGAGTTGGTGTTTTCTTTGGTGTAAAATATTTTAAAAATAGAGATAAAGATAAAGAAGAAAATCCTACACCACAAACAAATCCAATTATCTCAACTAATACTTACAACGAAGCAATTTCTCAAAACAAATTTGTTACTGTTAATTACAGCGGAACATACAAATTTAACATTGTTAATAAAGTTGTATTCAACAAAAAATCAGAAACAAATCCAAATGGTTTAACAGATGAGGATATCAAAAACTTATATAGTAAATATGTTAGTGAAAATAATTATACTGAATTCTGCAATTATTTGTATGAAAAAAAGAAAGCATTATCTGAGGCTAGCAATGAATATATAACAATTGTTACCCCAACTGACGAATCTACTGGAAAAACTAAAGATTTTGGTATTTACACAAAAAGCACTAAATCATCTCCTACTCAAACAGGTAAAATTTATGGCGATGAAAACTTAGCAGTTGCTCTTATTGATGGTTCAACCGATTATCAATTTATTTCGCTTAATTATGATAATATGGCAGATGCAATGGGTGTTACTCAAAACAAAAAAACTGCTAGTAACGTTATTTATGTATTCCATGAAATGTATAGTGAACATGATCCTGATTTATTATTATACACTGTAACATATGAATATAAACTCGTTGTTGAAGACAACTCAATTCCTTCAAAAGATTTAATTTTTGATGCTGATAAACTTTAAAAACTAATTTGAATATACTTAATTTTAGGAGTTAATATGAAAAATTTTATTAAAAATATGTCAAGAATGCTTGTATTTTTGATGATTATCCCAATTATGTCTTTATCTCTCGTTGCTTGCAAAAAGAACAACGAAAATCCAGACGTTCCACCTTCTCCACCAGAACAAAACCTTCCACAAGAAGTTGACGATAATCCAAATAGTCCAATAAAAAGTGGTATTTATCGTTTTGAAAAAGAACTTTCTCTCGATGATAAATTCTTCCTTAGTGAAGAAAAAGTTATAGAACACTTTAAAACACAAGATTTAAATGGTGTAAATAGAAAAATTCTAGAACTTGGTTTTATAGAATTCGCTCAAAGCATAACATCTATTAATAACTTGCCAAAAAATGTTGAATTTAATTCAAAAAATGAAGTAACAACTTACAAGGTTGACAATAGTGTATTTACTTCTCTTGATAAATTCACATATTCTTTTAATAGCGAATCTTCAACTTTTAAAACAGAAAAATCAACAAATCCTGCTATCTCTTACGATTTTGAAAACAATGAAGTTTATCTTTTATATCCATTTACTTATGAATCTAATGGAAAAACTGTTCAATCACCACTTTATAATAAAACAAAACTTGTTTATGTTTGCGACTCTTTTGAAACAATGACTTCAAATGATACAACAAAAACTTTTTTCTATAAAGTAAACTCATCTAAAATCGTTACTTCTACAAGTAGCACAGACTTAGATAAAGTTAATGCTAAACTTGCTGAAATTTTTAAACTTAAAAATACTGAAAATATTTTAGCAGAAATTGAAACAATAATGAAGAATCAAAAACTCACTATTAATAACGAATTCTCTTTAGCAGTATTACATAAAACAATAAGTGGAACTTTAAATTTCTCATTTAGTTCAATTACAAACAAAGTATTTAATATTGGCTCAAATTCTATCAGTTTAATAATTGATAATTTTGACTCAGATTTATCAGAATTTAATGCTTATCTTACAATCAACGATGAATCTGTTCTTCAATTTACTTTTACTAAATCTATAATTAAAGAACCACCTTTTAAATTTGAGCCTATTAAAAGACCTATTAAATTCCCTATTTTAGAACTTAAAAAGGATTTTATTTTAAGAGAGCCATTGGAAAAAGAATCAATTTTAGATTTAGAAAAAGAATCTATTAAAAACTTTGAATCATTATTTAATAATAATCAAAAACAACCTTTAATTTAAGGTTGTTTTTTTATAAAATCAAATTCAGTATATATATAAACAAATATAAGTAAAAAAAGGGAATCCTATCTA
>JAFTMY010000082.1 GCA_017452165.1 Clostridia bacterium
TATAATTTAATTAATTTTGATTATGAATACTTCTCACTAATTTTAAAAATTATTGGAGTTGGGTATATTACCGAATTTACAGCAGATATTGCAGATGATTTTGGCAATAAGACTATTTCATCTAAGGTGATATTAGGAGGTAAAATTGTTATATGTGCAATGTCTATTCCTGTAATAAAAAGTTTACTTTCATTATTATTGTCGCTATTATCTTAGTTGTTTCTATTTTATTTTTTGATATTAATAAAAATAATTATGTAATTAATAAAAATTATGTATTTGCAACTAATGATAAAGAGGGTGAAAAAAAAGAAAAGTTTGAGGAAGAATTAAATAATAATATTGATAATATTTTAGGAGATATTGACACTGAAGAGTTAGATGAGTTTATTGAAAATGATTTTAGTTTAGAGTTTTTAAATTCGTTTTCTTTTTTAGATTTAGTAAAAAAGGTTTTGTCTAATGATTTATTTAATGAATATAACTCTTTGTTTTTAGGAATAACTAATTACTTTAAGGATAATTTTAAATCACTTCTATTATTTTTCTTTACCTTATTTTCAATTATTATTTTAAATGAAATGTTTGCAAGTTTTTGTGTTGATAAATATGGTGAAATAAAAAAAGTAGTGAATCTAATATTTTCATTAATTCTTGTTGTTTTAATTTTATATTTAGTAAAAGATTTATATGAGGAAATTTTAGGTGTTGTAAATAAAATTTTCAATTTTTCAAAGACACTATTTCCAATGCTTCTAGGACTAATTTTATTATCAGGTTCAAATGGAACTTTTACGAGTTATACAACACTTTCAACTTTTTTAATAGAGACAGGTTCATATTTGTTTTTATATATTATTATTCCAATTGTTTCTTCGATTGTAACTCTACAAATACTAAATATTATCTTTAAAGATAATAAATTTTCAAAATTAATATCATTACTTAAAACTATTTTTAAATATATTATTGTATCATTTTTTGCTGTATTTGGGTTGTTTTCAATGATTAATATTGTTACATCAGGAACGGCTGATGGTGTTAATTATAAACTGACAAAATTTGCTATTAAATCTTATATTCCAGTTTTAGGTGGTTATATTTCAGATGGATTTGATTTTGTTCATACATGTTCAGTTTTAGTTAAAAATTCATTTGGAATATGCGGTATAATTGTTTTATTTTTTATAATTCTTCAGCCAATTCTTCATTGTGTAATTTATATAATTTTGTTTAAGGTTTTAGCAGTATTTATATCGTTTATAGGGAAACAAAAATATGCAAATTATTTTGATTCAGTATCAAGTGGAATTTCGTATTTGATATCTGTTTTGGTTGGAATATTTATGTGTAGTTTCGTGTTTATTTACCTTTTGATTATGTCAGTTTCGGTGGTTTGATGATTTATAAACTTATTTATTTTATTATAATTTTAAATATTATGTATGAGTTTATTGAAATAATTATTCCGTCAAAATTTATGAATAATTTTGTAAAATCAATGATTTTGCTCATATTTTTATATTCTTTTTTAAAGTCAATTTTAAATATATTTAACTTATATTTTTAATTAAATAATGGAGTTTTATGAAGAAAAATAACGTATTTTCAAGATTAAAAGATAATATTTGCACTTTTTTCAAAAAAGATAAAAAAAGTTTTATAATGTTATTAATCTGTTTTACAGGTATTATAGTTTTATTTATAAGCAGTGTTTTTAATGGTAAAAATAAAAGGGCAGAAGTAAATAAAGAAACAGTAGTATCTGTAACTTCTTATGCTGAAAAAATAGAAAATAAGATAATAAGCATAATTTCAAAAATGGATAGTGTAACTAAGGTTGATGCGTTTGTTATGATTGAAGCGACACCAGAGATTACATTTCTAACTGAGAAAAAAGAGACGACTATTACTAATGAAAAAGGTTCAACTTCGGAAATAACGACAACAGTTGTTTTTGAAAAAAATGGTTCAGTTCAAACTCCTGTTGTTATTACTACAATAATGCCAAAAATAACGGGTGTGATGATAGTTACTAACAAAATAGATGTTTCGACAAAACTTTTAATAAAAAATTCACTATCTGTTGTTCTAAATATAGATGAATCATGCATAAGTTTATTACAGGAAAACTAAAGGAGATAAAATGAAAATTATATTTTTTAGGGAGGTAAATAAAATGTTTACAAAAAAGAAAAAGATTTTTATAATGTTTGGTATGGTTGCACTTTTAGTTATTACTGGCTGTTTAAATTTATTCTTATCAAAAGAAAACGAAGATATTCCTACCTCTAGTTATGAGTCAGCAAGTTTCCTTCAAACATATAGGGCTAGTAAACTTGAAACTAGACAAACAATGCTAAGTTACTATGAATCAATAATTGAATCATCAGTTGACTCAGAGCAAATTGTTGAAACAAATGCACTCATTTCTGACCTTGCAGGAAGAATGGAGCAAGAAACAGTTTTAGAAGGACTTATTACTGCATCAGGTTATGAAGACTGTGTTGTTACAAACGCTGATGGTTCATATTCTGTTTTGGTAAAATCGGATAATCTTACCTCTGATGATGTTGCAAAAATTTTAGGTATTTTAGTAAAAGAAACAGGTGTTTCTGCTACTAATGTAAAAATTACA
>JAFTMY010000083.1 GCA_017452165.1 Clostridia bacterium
ATTATTTAAGTTATATTTTACAATTTAAGATTTTTTTAAAAAAAATATATATTAAAATATAAATTTTAAAAAATAAGCAAAGTAATTTTGCTTATTTTTTATTGTAATCAAATTCTAAAATAAAATTACAATAAAGATTAATGATACTTAGATAAAATATTTGATTTATATATAATACATTATTTTGATATAGATAAAAAAAATGCTACAATATAAATATATTTATAATTATAAAAGGAGAAACTTATGGAAAAAATTGCAAGTTTTAAAGTTAATCATATAAATTTATTTGCTGGAATTTATGTGTCTAGAAAGGACTCAAAGGACGGAGTAGTTGTAACAACTTTTGACCTTAGAATTACTGCACCAAATCGTGAGCCTGTTATTGATGTTCCTGCTCTTCATACTATTGAACATTTAGCAGCAACCTATCTTAGAAATAGTGAAAGAAAAGATGAGATAATTTACTTTGGACCAATGGGTTGTAGAACAGGTTGCTATCTTGTTATGTTTGGTGATTTAAAATCAGAAGATGTTTATGACCTTGTTGTTTCTATGTGTGATTTTATAATCGATTTTGAAGGAGAAATCCCAGGAGCAAAACCTGAAGAGTGTGGAAATTACCTTGACCAAAACTTAAACATGGCAAAATTCTATATAAAAAGATATAAGGAAGAACTTGAAAATAATAAGAGATTTATTTATCCTGAATTTTAATTTAAAATGTAAAAATAACTATTAATTTAATAAATAATTACATTTTTATTAAAATATTATATTGAAATATATAAAATTATTTGATAATGTAATAAAAATTATGTATTTTTAAATAAAATTGTATATTTTACTAATATTTAATTGTTTATATACAAAATATATATTTTGATTTAGCATAAAAAGAAAAAGTGCTTTTTAATTTAAAGCACTTTTTTCTTTTTTTAATTTTTTTCTTTTTCGCCAAGTTGAAGGCATAAATAATATTAAAATTGGGAATATTTCAAGTCTTCCAATAAGCATTGCAATTGAGCATACCCATTTAGAGAAGTTAGAAAGCATACCAAAATTTTCAAGTGGACCAATAATTCCAATTCCAGGACCATTGTTATTAAAAGTGGTAATGATTGCAGAAATTGCTTCACCCACTCCTGTAAATCCCACAAACGCTGGGTCGAGTGAAAGAAGTAATGCTCCAACTAATGTAATTACAAAGTAAACATGAAAGTAAAAATAAATACTATTAAGATAGGTTTCATTTTGAACTTTTTTGTCAATTTTTTATTAAAATTTATAATTTTATAAAAATCTTTTATAAAAGCAATAAAAAAGGTTAGATTATCTATATACTTTAAAGAGAATTATTTTTTTCGTAGTAATTAATATTTGTTACTAAATTTACTTAAATATGATATACTCTAAGAGATAAAAACTTTGATAAATAAAAGGAGAAACAATGGAAAATATTATTCAAGTTAAAAACTTAGTTAAGTCATACAAAGATATTAACGCTGTAAATGATATTTCTTTTGATGTGAAAGAAGGTTCGTTTTTTGCTTTTTTAGGGCTTAACGGAGCAGGTAAGTCAACAACTATAAACATAATTTGTGGTGATGTTATCAAAAATTCAGGTCAAGTTTTTATAGATGGGCTAAGCATTGATAGTGATATAAGCAAAATAAAACCAGTGCTTGGAATAGTTTATCAAGACTCTGTATTAGATAAGAATTTAACTGTAAAAGATAATTTAGAGTGCAGAGGACTTTTATATAATTTAAGTTCAAGTGAAGTAAAAAATAGAATTGAAGAGTTAAATGTATTATTTAATATAAATGAACTTTTAAATAGACAAGTTGGTAAACTTTCAGGTGGACAAAGAAGAAGGGTTGATATAGCAAGGGCTCTTATTCATAATCCAAAAATTTTGATTTTAGATGAACCAACAACAGGACTTGACCCACAAACAAGAAAAATGGTTTGGGAAGCAATTCAAAAATTAAGAGAAAAACAAAAGATTACTGTATTTTTAACAACTCATTATATGGAAGAGGTTATAGATGCAGATAATGTTGTAATTTTAGATAATGGAAAGATAGTTGCAACAGGCTCGCCTCTTGAATTGAAAAATAAATGGACAGGTGATTATATTAGACTTTACAACTCAAATGAAGATGAAATAAAAACCCTTGGAAAAGAGTATAAAAAATTAAAAGATTGCTTTTTAATAGAAATATCAAATTCAAAAGAGGCAACAGATTTAATTATAAATAATCCAAGCATTTTTGTAGATTATGAGATTATAAAGGGAAAAATGGACGATGTATTTTTAGCCGTTACTGGTAAGAGTTTAAATCAAGGAGGATATATTAATGAATAAACATTTAAAACTCATTGAGAGAAACTCAAAGTTGTTTTTCAAAGATAAGGGTATGTTTTTTTGTTCGCTTATTACTCCACTAATTCTTTTGTTTTTATATATAACATTTTTAGGTAAGAGTTTTGAAGATTCATACTCGCAAGTTATTCCACAAGGCGCTATTGTGTCTGAAAAGGTTATAAATGGTTTAACAGGGGGACAACTTCTTTCTTCACTTTTATCAACATCAGGCGTAACTGTTGCTTTTTGTTCAAATCTTTTAATGGTTCAAGATAAGATTTCAGGTGCAAGAAAAGACCTTTTAATGACAAATTTGAATAAGTCAACTTTGTCAATTTCTTATTATATTTCAACACTTTTTGTAACAATTTTAGTAAGCATTGTTGCTACAATTATTGCAATGATTTATTTAGCCTTCGTTGGTTGGTATTTATCATTTTTAGATTGTATATTAATTTTATTTGATATAGTTTTAGTTGCAATGTTTGGAACTGCTCTTTCATCAATCATTAATTATTTTTTAACAACTCAGGGTCAAGTATCAGCAGTTGGTATGATTATAAGTTCAATGTATGGTTTTATTTGTGGAGCATATATGCCAATATCAAGTTTTGGAAGTGTTATTCAAAAAGTTTTACTTTTCTTGCCAAGCACATATATTTCGTCTCTTCTAAGAAATCATTGTATGCGTGGAGCATTTGCTGAGTTTGAGAAAAGTGGAGTTCCTAAGGTTATTGTTGATGAAATTAAAAAAGGAATAGATTTTGACTTGAGATTTTTTGAAACAAGTGTAAGCACAGGAGTAATGCTAGCAGTTATTATTGGGACAATTTCAATTCTTCTTATTACTTATGTTTTTATGAATAAGTTTTCAAAGAAAAAAAGTTAATATGAAAAATAAAAATAACAAGGTTAAATAAGGTTAAAGTATGTGGGATTTAGAATTGATTAATAAAGCAGTAATTTTTGCGTCGAAAAAACATAACGGACAAATGATGAAGTATCCAGAAGATGCTCCGTATTCTGCGCATTATTTTGGGGTAACACTAAATGCAATAGAACTTGCTAAAATGTGTGATTTTGAAATTGATTGGGAACTTTTAATTTGCTCAGCAATTATGCATGATACGATAGAGGATACGACAGCCACTTATGACGAAGTAAAAGAAAGTTTTGGTAAAAAAATTGCAGATGGTGTTATGGCTCTAACAAAAAATGAATCCTTAGAAAAAGAAAAACAAATGAGGGATAGTTTAGAGCGAATTAAAAAACAACCAAAAGAAATAGCACTTGTGAAATTAGCAGATAGACTTCTTAATATAAGTGTAAGAGTTCCAACTTGGGGAAAAGAAAAACAGGAATTGTATAAAGTCGAAGCACAAATAATATGTGATGAACTTGGGATTATTTGTGAAAAAGTAAAAAAACGACTTCAAGCACAAATAGATAATTATTAAATAATTTAAAATGTATATTTTAAAAATAAAAACAATAAAATATACATTTTTGTTTTATTATTAATATAATTTAGCACTATTTAAGTGAAAATTAAGTGATTATAAATAAAAATAATGTAATTATGTAAATAAACTAATAAAAAACATAATATTTTACATTTTAAATAATTAAAATATATATAAATATATAAAATACTTATTATTTTAACACAAAAAAGAGATAACAATTAGTTATCTCTTTTTTATAATTAATAAAATATACTTAAGTTACATACCATAAGAATTATCATCACCATTTTGTTGTTCTGAATTTTCTTTTGTTGAATTATCATTTTCTCTTTTTTTCTTAAGTGCTGCATTAAGCATAACTGCTGAACCTGCTATTGGATTAAGTGGAACAAGCGAAGCACCAAGGAGCATTTCCTTATCACAGTCATCAAGTTTGTGTAAATTTTCTGATTCTCCATATTCATTATATGATTGATAAAAAAGTTCTCTTCCATCAGATAAATAAACAGCAACTTCCTCTAAGTTTTCTCTGTAATCAGCATCATCTTCTTCAAGGTATTCACCTCTAGAAACCTCTCTATAATTTTCGCAGTAGAATCTATCTAGTCCATCATCTTGAGATTCATGTTGAATAACTTGCCACTCTGGAGTAACTGGAACATCGTTATCTTTTACTATTTGATAGTAAAATCTATTGCCTCTAATGTTAGTGAATTTTTTAAAATAAACGTTTTCACTTCCAACTATAACACCACGAGATTTACTTAATTCTCCAGTAAAAGAAGATTCTTTAATTATTTCATTATTATGTATTAAATAAAACTTAGAAGTTTTTGTCTTTTTATTTTCATTTTGGATACCAAGACAGTCTCTTAAAGTATGAATATATATTTTATTATCTTTTGTATCTGCTACTTTATGAATAAGTTTATTATCTTTTGAGTAAACTTCTAATCCTTCTTCTGTTGCTTTAAGATTATACTTTCTTTCCTCATTTTTGTAACCTCTTACTTTTGGTCCAAAAATACCATTAGAATATTTATATACTGTCATAAATGTTCTCCTTTTTAACAGGTAGGTTAAATCAAACTCAATATGATATTGAATTTTGTATATTAATTATATAACAATAACATAACATTTTCAATAGTTTATAAAAATTTTTTAACAATTATTTTTTATTTTATAATAGATTATTATTGTTTTTTTAAATAAAATAATAGAAATGTAAGATTTGATTAAAATAATATATAAATTTTACATTTATAGTAATATTTTTTATAAATTTAAAAATTAATATAATAATTGTATTATAATTTTATTTGTGATATAATACTAATGTTTTATGTTTATATAATATAAATTTAGAAAAAGTGGGAAAAGATGAAAAGTAATAAGAGTGTTAAGAAAAATGTAAATAAAGCAGTTGAATATACAAAGTCGCAAATAACAAAAGGTATAAGAAAGACGAGGGAATTAAAGTTTTATATTTTTAATTTTTTTGTTAGATTGACATTTTTTTCTTCAGTATTATTTTTATATATTCGAGATAGAGAAGGATTAGTTGAACTTATTACAGGTCCATTTTGGAAAAGTTTTTCATTTATTCATATTGTTTGGATTTATTTTATGGTCATTATGATTCTTCATATTATTCCAAATAATAAACTTACAATGGCTTGGAAAAAAGCGAAAGAAAGTGAATTTAGACCTGTTGAAAATTACGATGAACTTGAAATGTTAAAATTTGCTAAAAATCAAAACCAAAGAGCAATGAAAGTTATGCTTATTTGGCTTTTTGGTAATGGTCTTATTGGTGCTTTATATTTGTTTGATGTTTTAATTGAAAGTGATATGTTTATGCTTACAGTATTTTACTTTTTATGCGACTATATTTGTATTTTATTTTTCTGTCCGTTTCAAACAGGAATTATGAAAAACAAATGTTGTATTAATTGTAGAATATATGATTGGGGACACTTTATGATGTTTACACCAATGCTATTTGTTAAAAACTTTTTTTGTTGGAGTTTATTTTTTACGTCGCTTATTGTTCTTATTTCTTGGGAGATTAAATACTCTCAACACCCAGAAAGATTTTGGGAAAAATCAAACCAAACTCTTCAGTGTAAAAATTGTAAAGAGAGAACTTGTCAAATAAAGAGAACAATTAAAGGTAAATTAAATAAAAAGAAAATAAATAAAATTGAAAATTCGAGTGCAAAGGAAAAAAATCTCTGCTCAGCAAATGTAGAAAATTATGATACAAAAAATAATTAATAATGTATAAATAATATATTTTAATTAAAATTTTAGCAAATTACATATTTTTGACAATAATTAATTTAATAAAAAAAGAACCTTTTAGTTACATACTTTTAAAACTAATAAAATAATTAAATAAAAAAGATAATGGGTTTAATTTCCATTATCTTTTTTTATTATGATATTATTTAATAGGAATTTGAATGAGTGTTAGATAATCATCTTCACTTTCACAATCCCAACAGCCATTAACATAAACTTCTCTTGGTTTGTCAGCAATGGTATATCCCTTTTCTTTAATATAATTCATTGCAAAAGCATAAACATCACGAAGTTTAGAATAAGGGCCTTTATGTTCAATACTTATTGCTTTTGTTTGGGGTATGGTTTTAAATTTAACATTTTTACTTTCTTTTCCAAATTCCTCAACAGCTTCTAAATATTCAATTTCTATATTATATTCTTGATACTCTGGCGCTTCATAGGTTACAAAACAATAATCCTTACAGTTGAGATTTGGATTATTGTCTCCACACTCTTGTCCTGCACTTAAAACAAACTCAAATAATTTTGACATATCTTCAATTATTCCGTGTCTATAATAAACTTTAATCTCTGGTAATATAATTTCTTTTGCTTGATACTTGTTCATAAATTCTCCTTTATCTACTTGTTTAATTAAATTTTTGATAAGGGAAAGATTTTTTTTGCTTTTGGATATTTCATTTTCTATTTCTCTTGACCTATTCAAAAGTGCATTCTTTATATCTGAACCATTAAAGATTTCCTTGATTTCATTTATTGAAAAACCAAGTTCACGAAACTCTAATATTCTTACAAGTTTGTTAAAGTCTTCCATAGAGTAATATCTATATCCATTATCATCAACAAAACTTGGCTTAAATAGATCGACTTCATCATAATATCTTAAAGTTCTTATACTTGTCTTTGCAAGTTTAGAAAATTCACCAATAAAAAACATATCCTTTCTCCTCATAAACATATCTTAAAGCATCTCGTAACGAGAGAGTCAATTAAATTTTATAATTACCAAAAATAATTATAACATAGCACGGCATAAAGTTGTAATAAAAAAGAGTTAGACTTAATAATCCAACTCTTTTATTTTGCTAGTTTCAATTTTTCTAGTTCTTATAAGGTTCTTTTTTTATTAATATTTTTATTCATCAAATAACAAAAATGAAAATTCTTGAAAGTCGTTAAAATCTTTATTTTCATAAATTCTCTCACTATTATACTCAGTATCTTCAAAATATTTAATTATGCTTTTAGATTTATTATTTGTATTAGATATATTTTTGAACTTAGTGTTGTAATCATTTACAATAATATCAATTTCTTCATCTGATGGGTAATCTTCATTTAAAGATAATTTTGCATATCCAAGAGATTGGTATTGTGGAGAAATATTTGCATAATTACCACAGAAACTTTCTAAATCTTCTTCAGGATATTCATATTTGGAAAGATTATCTTTAATAGTAGTAACATCAATTAGGATTGGTTCAACTTCAGTATTCGTCATATTTATTGTACCAATACTTAAACCAACTTCTGGAACAAATGTACCTAGTATAATATCAGTAAAAGAATTCTTATCTTTTCCTAAATAACCAATTATTGAATAATTTGAATATTTTAAAATTTGTAAAAAATAAATCTCTTTTTTATAACCAGTTTCTTTTTTATAAAGACTTAATTCTCCTTCATAATAACCATCTATATAATTAAAATCTGACATAGTATACCTCTTAAAATTTAAATTTTCTTTTATACATTTTTACCCATTTCGTATGCTTGCTTTAAAAGAACTAAGTTGTTTTTAGCATCTCCAAGTTCATTTAATCCAACGCCATAGATAACGCCTTTTTCTCTGCAATTATCAAAACAATCTCTTGTGCAACCACGAATTGATTCAATTGTCTTTTCCATCATTTCTTTACTTTCATCCATTTGTGATGCGATAATATAAATATCAGAACTTATTTCTGAGTAAACAGGAACAAGACGGTCAATAAAAACTTTAAGTTGTCCACTCATTGAATAGAAATAAACTGGTGTTGCAAAAACTATTGCATCTGCGCCCATTAATTTTTGGCAAATAGTATTCATTGCATCATTGTGAATACATTCGCCAGTTTTTTGACAAGACATACAGCCAATACAATATTTTAAATAATGGTCTCTTAAATAGATAAACTCAACATCGTGTCCTGCATTAGTTGCTCCTTTTCCGAATTCTTGTGCTAAGATTTCTGAGTTGCCACCAACTCTTGGTGATGATGAAATGATTATAACCTTTTTCATATTATTCTCCTTAAAATTGTTTATTTTTGTAAAAATATAAATGTTTTATTGTTAAAATTACAATTTAACTTATTATTTGTAAAATTAAATACTGTTTTTATAATGTGTTAAAATTTCTAAATCACGCTTAAGCATAAATCGTGTAGCATAATAACGATTGCGTATTTCTTCACTCATTAAGTTAAATTTTTCCATACTTTTAGAAATTAAATCAATGGCTTCATCAAGCGAAACCCAAACAGGTTTAGAAACCTCTTCAATTTCTTCATCGGTTAAATGTAAACTATGAGTATCCTCAATTAGTTGAGATATAAAAACGTGTGATAGTTGATAAAATCTTTGACGAAATTTAAATTCTTCAGTTGTTCCAAGTTGTTTAATAATTTTAACTTTGCAGCCAGTTTCTTCTAAAATTTCTCTTAAAAAAGTTTCAGTAGGGTCTTCGTCATTTTCGACTCCACCACCAGGAAGTTTATATTCATTTCTCTTGGCTTGGTAGAGAAGTGCTATCTTGTCTTCATTTATTACAATGCCTCTAGATGCAGTTCTACGTTTTTCAATTTCAAATTCTTGATTTTCGTAGCCAATGTCACTATCTTTAATTACAATTTTAAACATTTTATGCTCCTTTACTTTTTTTATTATAACATATTAATTTTGTTATGTTAAATTATTTTAAAAATTTAATAAAAAAATCCATAAGATAATTCTCTTATGAATTTTTTAAAAAATTAATTAAAAGTGTAAAAATTATATAAAATAAATTATTATATTACATTATAGATGTTTTTACATTGATGGTTCATATTCATTAAAATCTTGAGATTTTTTAATTTCTTTAAAATCAAGCATCATTGGTTTTCCGTTTGGAATTTCATAAATAGAATAATCTCCATTTTCAGGAATACCTTTAAAGTAACTAATAAAAATACAACCAACTCCACCATGTGAGACAATTAAAACATTTTCATTTGGTTTTTGTTTGAGTTCATCTAAAAGATTATAAACTCTATCTTGAACTGATTGAATAGTTTCTGCTCTAATAAGTTTAGGACTTGTGTATGCATTACAATATGCTTTAAAATCAAATTGAGTTCTTGATAAACCTTCAAACTCTCCAAAATCACGCTCAATAAGTCTTTCATCATATTCGATAGGGTATTTCCCATTATTGATAATTTCACAGGTTTGTCTAGTTCTTGTGAGTGGACTACATATAACTCTATCAAACTTAATATTTTTTAGATTTTCAGCAATTGCCATTGCTTGAGATACACCTTTACTATTAAGCGGAATATCTGCTCTACCTTGAAGGATAGGGTCTCTTTCTCCTTTTTCATTTTTATGTTCGTTCCAATCTGTTGAGCCATGTCTAACAAAATAAATCATAAGTTTCTCCGTAAAGTAATATTTAAAATCTAATATGATTATATCATAATATTTTTAAAAATTAAATACTTATTTAAAAATATTGTAAAAATTTATTAAGTAGTTTCATTAAAAAAAAGGTAATTTAATAAAAATAAAAAACAACTTATAAACAAAGTTGCTTTTTATTAATAACCATTATTTAATTTTATGATTTTTCCAATTTGAGTTTGTAATTGATACATTAAATTTTGTTGCAAGTTGTTTGCAGTATCCACATTGGCAACTTACTTTTTGATTTGTTTGACTAACAATTCTTGTTTGAACTCCTGTTGGCACTTTTTCATAAATAGTTCTTACTACTTCTTCTCCTTTGTTGATTGTTCCAACTGCTTGTGATTTAGTTGTTATTTTTGCTTCTACTTTTTTGGTTTCTTCTTTTTGACCATAACTATATGTTGTAAAAGCAAATGCTGCTTTACAATTTGGACATGCGCAATTTTTAATATATTCATGTAAGTTAAAATAACGAATAACTAAAAATATACAAAGTGTTTGAATGAATTGAGCAATTATCATTTCACCACTCATTGCGTGTCTATTTTCAATTGCTTTTTTCGCACTTTCATAAAACATATCTTTTTTAAGCCAAATAACGGCAATTCCGATAACTCCGATTGCTAAAAATATTGCGAGAATAGTGTCTATAACAACTCTTTTCATAGGTTTGTTATTTATGATTCTATCTGTCCATTTTCCACCAATATCAGAATGTTCATCACCATTATAAAAAGATATAATGTTTGCATAAATTGATGCTGCTGCCGCTAAAACTGCTCCTACAATGAGTTGTGCTAAAGTTTCAGTTTCTGCTGAAAGATATTGATAATTTGTGTCAAATATTACATGAAATAAAAACATAAGTAAATATGAAAGAAATGGAGTAGCAATTAAAATAATAAGTAAATGCTTAAATGCTTTTTTTAAGACTTTTGTGAAATTATCAGTAAATTTATATTGTTTCATAAAAACCTCCTGTAAAGATTTTACTATATAACAACAATAATGTTAAGTGTTTTTAGAATAATTTTTAATATTATATATAATTTTAAATAAATAAAATAAATTTATGTAA
>JAFTMY010000084.1 GCA_017452165.1 Clostridia bacterium
TAAAATAAAAATAATTTAATTTAATATAATAATTTATTAATTAAATTTATAAAATAAAAAATAATATTTGCAAAAAATTTAATAAATTAATAAAAAACACCTAAATTTTCATATAATTTTAGGTGTTTTTGCGTTTTTTATAAAAAAATATTCTATTATCATAATTAATGTTTAATAAATTAAATTAATTTTATAAAATAAAAAATAAAATAATTTTAGTATTTTATAATTAAATTAATTAGAAAAAATATAAATAAAAATATATAAAAATTTTAAAAAAAGTAATTAATATAATAATAGAAAAAATAATTTATTTTCATAAAAATTAATTAGATTATAATAAATAAAATAACAATTAAAATATTATTAATTAAATAAAAAATGTTAAGTAATTCTAATATTTTTATTTTAAATTTAATTCAAAAATTTTATGCAAAAATTATTATCTAAATTTGTGTTTTACATTTTATTTATTTCGTGTTATAATAATTTTATGGAGATTAAGTTATGAAAAAAACTAGTTTATTAATTTTAAGAATAGTGTTTATAGGTATTGCTGCAATGTCTTTTATTTTTGGTATTGTTTACTGTGTGGCTCAAATGCCAATAGAAGGCTCTATTTATAAAACCAATACTTCAAGACCTGAAAGAGAAGAAATTTGGGAAGAAGAATTTGAAAGACTATATGATTTATACGATGATGAAAATAGTGATTTAAGTCAATATGAAAACAAAATACAACTTTCTTTATCTTTAGAGTTATTATATAAATATTCTTTTACAGATTCTAATACTTCTGATGGGGTAAAAACACTTAGATTAGAAATTATTAATAATTCAAAATATTCAGTTATGTCTATGGGTTCAATTATAATAGAAACATGGGACGATGAAATTGCTTATTCAACAAAAGCAAGTGATAGGATATTATTTTCAAATGCTTCAGAAACTTATATTTTTATTGTTTCAGATGAATTTGATATTGGTGAACATTCAATCTCTGCTACTTCAGTTAAATATGATAACTATACCTTCAAATCATGGTATATTACATCTTATGAAAGAGAACTTGAAGTTACAAAAATGAATCAAATTACACTTCGTATTTATGAGGAAATTGGTCAAAGGCCAACTGTTGAATATGAAAATTCAGATCCAATGCCAGATTATTTAGTAGTAATTAACGAAAATATCTATACTGTTATTGGTTGGTTTACATTTGCAGTTATTTTTGGAATTTTAGCATTTGCAGTTAGAAAAAGAAAGAATAAAACTTTAAATAATTATTCTTATGCTTCAAATAATTTTGATGTAAAAACAGATTCAACTATTGTTTATGAAACTTATGAAGAGGATTCTCTTGATGAATTAAAAGAAGAGTTAAAAGAAGAAATTATTGAAGAAATGAATAAAAATTCAGTTAAAAAAGTTGTTTGCACACACTGTGGAACGAGATATAAAGATGACCTAGATGAATGTCCAAATTGTGGTTCAACTAAGATTGAAAATTAAAAAACTTATAAAATTTTATGATATTTTAATTTCTAAATTAAATAATCAACTTTAACAAATGTTTTATATTTTCTTATAAAATGCCGTAAAATGGGTAAAATTTAGGGTAAAAACAAGTAAAATTGCAGTAAAATTATTTTAATTTTTATTAAAAATGTAAGTAATATTTGTTAAATTTAGTAAAATAAAAACTATAAATAACTTATAAAAATAACACAGATAAAATAAACTAAATAAAATTTATCAGTGTTTTTTATTTTATACAATATAAAAAACAATAAATAATAAATAGTAAAATTTACTAATAAAAATTCACTATTGACTAAATTTAAATTAAATTATATAATAAATTTAGAGGTATATTATGGAAAGGAAACTTGATATTTATAAAGCAGAAGAGAATAGAAAAAAAAGAATTCAACAGTCTCAAGTAAAAAGTAAAGAAACTTCTAATAAGCAACCAGTAAAAGGTGTGATTCCTGAAAGTAAAATTAGAGAATCTAAAAACGGAAAAATTAAAAGATTTTTTAGAGCATCTGCAGTGGTATTTTTGGGTGCATCAATGCTACTTGGTGGAGGTCTTTATTCTCATAGTCAACAAAAAGATTATGCTAATTGGAATCAGATTGAAGAAATTTCTAAGGCTTTAGATTGTGATATGTCCTATATGTTAAAAGTTAGAAATAAAGCAATCAAAACTTTCCAACATAATAATGGTGAACCTATTTATGTTTCACTTCCAAGTGGTGCAACTGAAACAACATACGAAGCGATAAAAAATTCGCTTGATTATATGTTTGGTGTTATGGGGCAAATTAATCCAAATTACTATTATAAAATTGTAAGTGAAAGTGAACTTTCTGCATATAAAGCACAAGGTAAATCTACAATTGAATTTAAAAGGAGTGAAAGACCACTTGTGGCAGATAGGGCGGCAGAAGCAACTGCAGAAGCAGAAACTGATTTAACAAGTATCTTTACTCGTGGTAAAATGGTTGATAACTATAAAATAACTTATGATGCAAATAGTTTAGAAGATAAATATGAAAGTTTAGAAAAATCTTGTGAAACATTTTTACATGAACTTCTCCATGTATTTTCTTTTGATGATATTTATGAGAAAGACAATCTTTATGCAAATACATTTATTCACCCAAGTATGGGCGAAAAATATGATGTATTTTTCCCAAATGATTTAAAGTGTTTAATTAGCACCTATGCACCAAAATTCAATAATGATAAAGAAAAAAATGAATTCTTAATAAAAATGAAACAATTAGTTTCTAATTATGAAGAGGATTTTTATAGAGATATTATTGCTGGTGAAAGAAGAAAAACAACGGTTAATATTGAAAGCGACGAACTAAGTTTAGTTCTTAGAGATGAGGTTAAAAGAAATAAAAACACTTATAACTATTATTATAAAATTGAAATAAAAGACGGCGCATATATTTTTGAAATATATGATAACAATAAAAATTTAATTGATAAAACTAGTGGTGAAGCACTTTTAATAGATGGTGTGTATGTTCTTAAAAATGCACATCTTGAGTATGGTTTATCTGCTCATTTAGACAGGGCTTTAAATGGTGAAATAGCAATGATTGAAAACTTAATAACAGATTTAAGAATTCAAAAGTATAAAAAAGCATATAGTGATGAAGAATATAGTTGCTTACTTACTAATAACTTTACAGGTTCTGAGCATTGTGTAGTTGAAGCAAGTAAGGGATTTGAATCTTCTAATAATTTAAAAGAAAATACAAATGACCAAGAAATGGGAAGATAGTATTGAATCAAATTTTAATAAAATAAAAAGATAGTTTATTTTACTAAATATAAAAATTGGTTTTATAAAATATATTTTTAAGACACCTAAAATATGAGGTGTCTTTTTTGATGTTAATTTATTATTAATATAATTAATTTAAAAAATATAACAAAGTAGCCTAAAATACTAGAATTTTAATATAAAATTAAGTATTTTTGCGTTTTTTATAAGTATTTTTATAAAAATATATTAATATTTAGAATCTAATGATAATATTTTAAGTTAAAAAATTATAAAAAATAGATAAAAATAAAGTAATGTTTAAAAAAAATAAAAAATATTTTTATTAATTTTAAATTATTTAATAAAATAATATAATATACCAATTTTTTAACAAAAATATTATATTTTTGCATTTTTTTATAAATAATATTTTATTATGTCTTTAACAAAATAAAAATAATAGGTAATAAATTTTTATTTACACCTATTATTTTTTGTTTATTATTAATTGTAATTTTATTTAGTATTTAATTAATTATTTTTGTCGCTATTATTTTTTACTTTGTAGGAGTCTTCATCTAACTCGAGATTATTTTGTTTTGAATTTTGAGAGTTTCTATTTTTAAAAAATGAACCAACTTTATTTGCTATAATATTAAAATTTTCTTTTATGTTGGTTTTTTCTTGAACTACTTTTTCATTGTATTTTGCATTAAGTTCTACATCTTCAATTCTTTTCTTCTCTTTTTGCTGTGCTTTATATTGTTCAGTTAAGTCTTTAATTTCTTGTTCTTGTTTTGATAGTTTTGGTGTATTGTTTACTTTATTTGTTATATATTCAAGTGGTGCATTTACAAGTCCAAGAACTTTTCCACCAACTTGACCTTTGAATTTTATACCTACTTCTTTAAGTTTTTTAGGTGCATTTACAAATTTAATTACAGGTTGAATATCTTGTTTAAATGCAATGGTGAATTTATCAACATAGGTTTGAACAAATTTTCTAGTGATTTCAAGAATAATTTGAAGTGCAAGAGATATGCCTGATACTGCAATTAAAATAATATCAAGGTCTGTTCCACCATATATAAGAAGGTCTGTTATTTTTATAGCAAGCATAGCAAAGTTAATTATATACTTAGAAAATCTAAAAATTGATTTAGTTTGTTTAACGGTGCTATCTTTTTTGTTTTTATAGGTTGCTAAATAAAAGACGAGATTTACAAGTGTTAATAATGTGAGTGAAATGTAAGTGATAAGTAGTGCCAAGTGGTCTAAGTTTTTGTAAATTGAGTAGCCGTTAAATGCTAAGAATATCACTTGAACAACAATAGTTGTCCAGTAGAGTATTCTCTCGACATCTCTAAGAAGTTGCGCACCAACTGCTCTGGTGCTTGTGAATAATTCCATATAAGTTTCTCCTTTGTATTTTTCTCATAAAATTGATTGTAAATTTCGCGAAAATTTAATATTTTATAAAACTAAAATTATGTTATGTTATTTTTTTTAATAAAGTCGTCGAGGTTGATAAAGAACCTAACAAATTCATTAATAGCAATGTTAATATTAAAGTTACTTGGATATTTTTTATAGATAAAGTTATCTTTAAGTTTTATATCGTAATGATAGTTTTCATCTTTTTCTATAAATAAATCAAAGTAGTATTTGCTGTCTTCGTTAAAATCATAAAAAGTGAAACCATCGTCCGAAATTGCAAAACCATCTTTCATTGGTATAATTCTAAGAAGGAGACAACTTTTATATATTTTTATGGCAACAGGTAATTTAATTTCAACAAAATTTTCTTTTTCAATAGGCTTAAAGTATTCTAAATCTTTAATAATTTTTTTCATATTATACCCTTTAAATTTATAACTAAATAATATCATAAAAAATTTATATTTGTCAATTTTGGTTGTATGAATAATAAAGGTAAAAAATACTAAGTATATTAAAAATTTAGTATTGAAATATTAAAAAAACTATGTTACAATATTATTACTAGAAAGTTAAAAGTTTTAAGGATATGCTTATGGCTGATAAAAAAGTTTCTTCACTCACCCAAAATGAAGATTTTAAGGGTGGAATGGAAATTGTTAGAGATTATATAAAATATATAATCAACAGAGACCTTTTGATAGATGAAAAAATTGATGATTTACTTCGCAAATGTGATTTAAATGTTATTAAAAGTCAAGAGATTTTAAAAGACTTTACACTTGTTAGATTTACTTTCAGAGATGGAGGTCTTTATGTTGAGCCTTTTAATAATCCACATAATATTAGATTTAAAATTGATTCTCTTACAAAAAGAAATGATGATAGACCAATTCGCACTATGATTCAAAAGAGAATTGATGAGTATAAAAAAGAACTTGAGGTTGTTGAAAAAATTGAAGATGACCAAAGAATGAAAATTGATAATCTTGAGATTCCGCAAGCAAAAAAGAAATGGAAATTTTTTAGAGATAGAGAGGAAGAAGATAGAATTGCTAAAGACTTTTATAAAAAGTTGAAAGCAGAAAATCGTGAACTTGAGAAGATTCAACATCATATTGAAACAACACAATTTCAAATTGATTGTAACCAAAGTATTCTTGATGATATGATTAGAAGAAATAATTTCTTGGCGAGTTTAAAACCTAGTGAAAAAAAGAGTATCTTAGAACATTATGAACTAATAAAACATTTGTTTGATGAAAATGAGAGACTTTATTTAAAAATGAAAGACCTTAGAAAATCAAAAACTTATGTGCCTTCTTTAAAGACTTATGTAGAATCACATTTACAATCTGAACAACAAGAACAATTTTTAAGACTTGTTGAAAATTTAAATAAAGAGTATGAGACTGTTAGATATTTTAAGAAAAAGGGTTCAAATAAAAATGAAGTTCTTAGAAAAAGTCATTTGACAAGTAGAGTTGATTTTGGTGATTATAATGGACTTGTTGATGTTGTAACCAACCAAATGAGTGGAAAAGAATCGGTGTCTCTTCCAACTTGTGAAGTTGTAAAAGGCGAAGAGTTTTCAAGATAAAAACTAACGAAATTAATTTAGATAAAAAAAACGAGAAAATTTTCTCGTTTTTTTTGTTGTAAGTTTAAGTTTTATAATAAATTAGAAATCTTAAAATTCAATAAGTTCATATTGGCGAGAACCGAAGTTGAGGTCTGCTGATGCTTCAATTGTATGAATACCATTTCTTGTTTCGATTCTCTCAACTAAGTGGTCTCTTCCTTTGTCTTTTGATGCATAAACAAGGTCCACGCATGCTTGGTCAATTGCTATTGGGTCAAGAGATGCTAAAATTCCTATGTCGCTAATACAAGGGTCTTCTGCTTTTGCACAGCAGTCACAGTCAACTGACATATTACACATAATATTAATAAATGCCATATTACCTTTAAAGTAATTTACAACTGAGCAAGCAGAATCTGCCATTGATTCAAGGAATTTATCTTGTGGTGCAGTTTTCTCCCAAACATCGTCTTGACTATCGGTAACACCTGCTGAGTGAATATAACATTTACCTGCAGTTGATGCTACTCCAATTGAAAGTTGCTTGATAGCGCCACCAAAACCACCCATTGGGTGTCCTTTGAAATGAGATAAAACAAGCATAGAGTCATAATTTACAATATTTTTTCCAACATAGTTTTTCTTTATAACTTTTCCGTTTGGAATATCAAGCACAAGGTCAGGACCTTCGCTATCTAAAATATCAACATTAAAATATTTTGACCAGCCATGTTCTTCCATAAGTTTGATATGTTTTTCAGTAGTGTTTCTTGCTCCGTTATAAGCAGTATTGCATTCAACAATTGTTCCATTTACTGATTCAACAATTGGTTTCCAAAACTCAGGGTGAAGAAAATTTTGATTGCCTTTTTCTCCAGAGTGAACTTTCACGGCTACATTTCCTTTAAGAGTAATGCCAAGCATTTTATAAATTTTTAAAACATTTTCAGGTGTGATTTCTTTTGTAAAATAAACTTTTGATTTATACATAAATTCCCCCATAAATTACTATTATAATTATATATTAAAGGTGGGGGATTAAGTCAAGTGTATTAAAAAAATTTAAATTAAAAATGATGACTTTTTTATTGTAACATTAATTAAATTTTAGTAAAATTATGCTTGATTATATTTTACAAACGGAAAATTATTTTATATAATGAAAGATAGTGGAGGATAAATTATGGAAAATAAATATAAAGGAACAAAAACAGAACAAAACTTACTTGCAGCATTCTCAGGTGAATCTCAAGCAAGAAATAAATATACATATTTTGCATCAGTTGCAAAAAAAGAAGGTTATGAACAAATTAGCGAACTTTTCTTAAAGACTGCTGACAATGAAAAAGAACATGCAAAAATGTGGTTCAAAGAATTAAACGGTCTTGGTAACACTTCTGAAAATTTAGAAGCCGCTGCTGCTGGTGAAAATTATGAATGGACAGATATGTATGAAACTTTTGCAAAAGAAGCAGAAGAAGAAGGATTTAAAGAACTTGCTATTAAGTTTAGAATGGTTGCTGCTATTGAAAAAGCACATGAAGAAAGATATAGAGCACTTCTTAACAATGTAGAAACAAAACAAGTTTTTGAAAAATCATCTGTTAAAGTTTGGGAATGTAGAAATTGTGGACATATTGTTGTTGGTATGAAAGCACCTTTAATGTGTCCAGTATGTGCACACCCACAAAGTTTCTTTGAAGTAAAAAATGAAAATTATTAATCTTTAATTAGATAAAAATGTAAAATAAGATAATAATTTGTCTTATTTATACAAAATTAAATATTTTATAAAAATAAAAAACCACTTTCAAGTATTTGAGAGTGGTTTTTTGTTTAAAATAATATATATTGTAAAAATTATTGATAATTTATTTTAAAATTACATTTTTATAATTAATTATTGTTTTTATATTTAATTATTAAGTTTTCGAGTTCGCATGCTTGTTTATATGTTTCACTTAAACACTCTTCAAGTGTAACAGAGTTTCTTTCTTTGCAGTAAAGGAGGAGTTCGTAGTCAAGAGAAATATTTTCAAGATTAAGTTTTGAGAGTTTTTTTGCTAATTTATCCCAGTCTATTGTGCCAAATTTGTTTAAAGTATGTTCATCATCTTTTCCATTATTATCGTGGAGATGAAAACAAATAAGTTTATCACCGTATTTTTCTAAATAATCAATTTCTGGGTCAAAACAATTGTTATGCCCACTATCATAGCAGAATTTAAGATAAGGGTGATTAATGTTTTCAAAAATATCTGCTATTGGTTGTTTGTGATCAATATTTTCAACAGCGAGGTATATGTTTTCTTTTTCACATAGATTAAGAAGTCTTAAAAGTCTTGATTCTCCAATTTTGTTATAAGTTCCTATTGTATGAACAACAACGCATCTAAAACCATATTTTGAAGCAGTTAAAATATCTTGTTTTAAAGTTTCTTCAAGTTTATCTCCAATTTCCGTGTCAGTCCATAAATATTCAAGTTCAGATGTTTTATATTGATTGTGGAGCGATGAAACGACTAAATTGTTTTGTTTAAACAACTCGATTTGTTTTTCTATTGTGCCATTATCATCATTAAATCTTGGGTCTTGATTGGTCATAACGCAGTCAAAACCATATTCTTTAATTTGTTTTGCACGCTCGCTTATATCATTATTATATCCAAAGAAAAAACTAATACCTTTTTTCATAATATGCTCCTAATTATTTTATAATATCTATTATTAAAAATATTATATCATAATACTCAAAATTTATAAACATAAAGTTTGTTTTTATAAGAAAAACCAAGTAATTAATACTTGGTTTTTAGTAATTTATTTTAAAAATGTAAAAAATCTAGTGGTATAAAGTGGAAAATATAACCAAAAACTAAACTTGCTACAATAATAGTTCCAACTACAAATAAATTTTCTTTAATATTTTTATTTGCTTTAAATAAGACTAAAATTCCAAGTCCTGCATTAGCGCAAAGTCCAGTGATAAGTGAACCAAAAGTAATAAGTTTACTCATAAAAAGTTCAGTAATAATAACAGATGATGCACAGTTTGGGATAAATCCAACAATGAGTGCGAGAAGCGGTTGTAAGAGTGAATTTGCTGTTAAAAAGTTAGAAAGTTTATCTTCGCCAATGAGTTCAATAGCACCAGTTAAAATAAAGTTTACTATAAAAATATAGACTACAATTTTAATGCTGTGTATAATTGGGTGTTTCCAATTAAACTTGCTTTGTTCTGAAATATCATGATGACAACAAGCATGAATGTGTGAGTGTTTTTCTTCTTTTTCACTATGATTGTGATTTTCTTCGTGATGTTCTTCATTTTCGTGTTCATCATTATGTTCGTGACTATGATGTTCTTCGCTGTGAGCATCTTCTTGTAAATGATTTTCGTTATGTTTTTGATTAGTTGTTAATTCATTTGATTTTAAAATCTTTTTTGTAATAAACATTACAAAGTATCCAACAATAACGGCTATAATAAACTTTACTAAAATTAAAAGTAAAAGTGTAGGAATAGACTTATAATTAGAAATTAAAATAGGGAAGGCTTCATCGCTTGTTGCTAGAAATACTGCGATAAGTGCTGCCATAGACATTTTCTTTTCTGAGAAAAGTTCAGCAGAAATTACTGAAAACCCACATTGTGGAATAATGCCAAAACATGAACCAACAAGTGGACTTGCTTTTCCGTTTAATAATTTAGATTTTTCAAATCTAAAAACATTTTTATACTCAAGTAGTTCAATCAAGAAATAGACAATTAAAAGAAAAGGAATAAGTGGAGCAGTGTCTTTTAATGAGTGAACTAGAGTATGAACAAATTTTTCCATAAAATCACCTCTTAAAAACGATATATATTATATAATTTTGAAAGTGAAATGTCAATAATAATATTTATAACAATATACAATAAGACTAATTTATTATAAAATTTAATAAGAAAATAATCTTTAAAGGGGTATAAAATGTAAAATTAATCTAAAAATATATAATAATTTACATTATAATATAATTTTTCATTTTAAACACTAAAAAAAATGACAATTTTAAATAATAATTGTCATTTTTTAAATAAAAATGTATAAAAATTAAAAATAGTAAGTAAAAATTACATTATTTGTATTTTCTTTTTGTTTTCTACACAATTTTCTTTTGGAACACAAATATTAAGCACACCATTTTGAAGAGTTGCGTTTATGCACTTTTCATCAATATCTCCAACATAAAAAGTTCTTGCGATATTACCAGTAAATCTTTCACGACGGATATAATTATCTTTTTGAGGCATCTTGTTTGTTGTGTCTGTGTGTGTTCCAATTGTTAAATAGCCATTACTTAGTTCAATATTAATATCTTCTTTTTTGATTCCTGGCATATCAATTTCTAATACGTATTCTTTTTGTGTTTCTTGAATATCAGTTTTCATAAGTTTGTCAAAATCTTTAAATTCACTTTTTAAACTAGGGAATTTAAAAAAATTATCAAAAATTGAATCGTAAACTCCGTAATTATTAGATACTGCTAAATTGTTTTTATTTTCCATATTTTTTTCCCCCATATAAATTATGGATATATTTTTTTATTTTATTCATTATAGATATAAGTTGTTATAAATGAATTTATAAACAGTCTATTAAATAGGTGTTATTTTTACAGTAAATAGAGTTTTATATCTTTTTTTATAATAATATTAGTTTTTTCTTATAATATTAAATATATTATATATAATAAATAATATATTTATATTTTAATATTAATAAAATTTTGTTTACAATTAGGTTAAAAATAGTTACTATTAAATTAGATAATTATAATATTATGGGTTATTATCAAAAAAATTACAAAGATTTATAATAAAAGATAATTCTTATATTTATATTAGTTAAAATCTTTTTAAAATAAAAATTGGAAGGTGTGTTATGAGAAAAAAATTTTTAATTGCTTGCTTATCTCTTTTAATTTGTTTTAGTATGGTGTTTGGTTTTTCAACCAAGCAGTTTGCTAATGCAGAAGATATTAATATTTATACATTAACTTTTGTTTCAAATTGTGATGAAGTTGTGCCTGCAATAACTCAAGAAGAAAAAACACCACTTACTCTTCCAACACTTGAGCGTGATGGTTATATTTTTCTTGGTTGGTATAGTGATGAAGAAATGACAAAATATTTTGTAAGAACTGCTATGCCTTCTGAAAGTTACACACTTTATGCAAAATGGCATTTTGTTTTTAATGTTAAAAATGCAGAAAATGGAGTTACTGTTTCAAGCTCTGTGACAGGTGAAAATACCTATGAAAATTTTGATAGTGCACTTAGTCAAATTGTAAATTATTCAACAACAAATAGTTTAGAAACAGCCTATATTTTATTTGAAGATTTTAATTTGGATTCAGCGAATAATAACAGTTCTATTGAACTTACAAATAATAGTGTAAAGTATCATTTTTCTGGTAACATTTCAAGTTCTTCTTCAAATGGAATAGTAAATTTTACTAGTGAAAATGCTATTGACCTCACATTTGAAAATTTTAATATATCTTGCTCTAATGCAGATTATGCAGTAAAATTTGAAACCACAGGAAATACATTTAATATCGGTGGTGATATCGTTTATACTAGCAAGTATTTATCACATTTTACAAAAGAAAACACACTTAATTCAACTTTATTAAATCTTACATCAAAAGTTAAAATTACTACACCTTATTTTACAAATTATGATGTTATTATTAATTTAAAAAATAGTTTAAGCAAAGATTATATTGAAATTGTTTCTGAAAATGATTCTTATGTAATCAGTCAAAATTACTATGGACAAGGAACAACTCAATATATCACTGCAAACTCAAAATTTAATGTAGAGTTTGATACAAATGAAGGTGGTTTTTTGCCAGCCTATGAATCAACTTACACAAACTATATTCAATATTATTCGGATAATTTTAGTCTCCCAAAGAGTGAAGAAGTTTTAAAATTAAATTCATTTATAGTTGGTTGGTTTGGTAAGTTTGAACATGATTCAATTACATATTATTTCGATTCTCAAACTCTTGAAAATTTTAAGACTGTAAATTATGACTTAAATGAAATTGCAAATTATTTTACAACTGACCTTAGCGAATTAATCAATGATTATTCCTTTGATAAATATGCTCACGACAGTAGTGGTGATTTTAAAGAATATGAACATCTCCATTTCTTCTTGAAAAATGGAAAGACTCCAACTTATATTGCGAAATGGGAATATAATTCATATAATATTTCTTTTGTAACAAATGAATCAACTATTGATTGCGCTCAAATATAATTTTATTACGGAGAAACAATTACTCTTCCAACTTTATCAAAAATTGGTTTAACATTTGTTGGTTGGTATAGCGATGCTAATTTTACAAATAAATTTGATTTAAAAACAATGCCAGCAAGAAATTTAACAGTTTATGCAAGATGGGATATTAATAGTTTCTATATTTCATTAGATCTTAATGGTGGTCAAATTAATGGTCAAGCAACTCAAACAATTTATGGAACTTTTGGTGAAGCATTAAAAACTCCATCAAATCCAAGCAAAACAGGATATGATTTCATTGGCTGGTTTAGTGATGAAGAATTAACAAAACCATTTGAATTTACAACAATGCCAAATTATAACCAAATTGTATATGCAAAATGGGAAATTATAAAACTTACAATAATTTTAGATGTAGTAGGTGGCACATTTACTTCGCAAACTACATTTAATATTGATTATGGAACAAGTATAGAAAAACCTATTGAAGTTCCTAAAAAAGAAGGTTATAAATTTGAATATTGGCATATATCATACCTTGAAGAAGAATTTAATTTTTATAACACATTTACAAGAAATACAGTCCTTGCAGCAAAGTGGACACCTGTTACTTACACATTATCTTTTGTAACAAATACTTTTCAAAAAATTGAACCAATAACTCTTTATTATCTTGATGTTATTGAATACCCAACAGATTTAGTATATACAAATCATAAGTTTATGGGTTGGTTCTTAGATGCAGAATTTAATACTCCTGCAAATACTGTAATGAATATGCAATCATTTGATATGACTGTATATGCAAAATGGACTCCTAAAGAAAATATTGTTTTAAATATTCCTGTTAAAGAGTTTGATTATGGTGATATTGCTGTTTATAAAGACTATTCAAAACTTACAGGTTTTACACTTTATTATTTAGTAAATGGTGAGTGGTCAAGAAAAGAGCCTTCTGAAGTAGGATCTTATGATATAAAAATTACTCGTGATGAAGATGTAGATTATGCATCATTTGAAAAGGTTTACTCTAAAGTTTTAGTTATTAATCCTGTGAAAAGAGACTTTTCATTACTTATTTTCTTATTTTATTTCCTTACAGCAATAGAAATTGCAACAATATTTTTTGTAAAGCGTATTAGAAAAATGAAGAGAAGTAGAAATTATAGTGTAGTGTTTGGAACATGGTTTATTAGCACTTCACAATTCGTTCACATTATTATCAGTGGAACTATATTTTTAATATTCTTTGGTTATCTTTTCTATGAACTTCTTAAAACTCATAGAACTGCAAATAATGAGAATTTTGAAAAATCTAAGTATGACACAAGAGAAAGATTTAAAGATGATCTTGAGTTCCAAATTAATGCTGCTGTTAACCCTGACTATGAATATGAAACAAAAACTAAAGAATCATTTGGTGATAAATATTCAGCAGAAGACATTGAAAAAATGCTTATCAATGACACATATAATGAGGATAGACTAAAATATAAGAATAAGAGTAACAATAATGATAAATTTAGATTAGAAGAAGATAATAATACTCAATTTAATATAAATAATCTAAAAAATGAAACATTACCTGATGAAAACTCTTTAAATAAAGAGGAAAGTAAAGAACAAAACTCAACAAATGGTTATAAATTTGAAGAAGAAAATATTAACTACGAAGATGAAAATGAAAAATACAGAAGAGAAATGTATGATTACGATATTAATGAGCAATTTGATGATGAAACAAAAGAAACAACTGTTTTAGAAGATTCTAGTGTTAATGAAGAATCATTTGATGAAGATGTAAATGATACTCTTAAAAGACAAAATAGAGAAATTGAAGAATTACTCAAAGAAATAGAGTCTCAAAACTCAGATGAAGAAAATAATTAATATTAAAAAGAGTTCGGTTAGATAACTGAACTCTTTTTTTTTGTTTTTATTATTACTTTACTTTTTTATAAAAATGTCTTACAATCTTTTTATAATTATATAATTTTAACTTTATTGTAAGTTATTAAAAAGGAAAAATTTGATGACGGAAACTAAAAAAAAGAAAAATATATTTAAAAGATTTTTTTCTATAATTGGTAAAGGGATAACTTATTTTTTCACTGCATTACTTTACTATTTTTTATATATAATCGCTTGGCCTTTTACAAGATGCAAGGTTAAGGGGAAAGAAAATTTGCAAAAAGATGACGAAGCAAGAGTTGTTGTTTCTAATCATTATCAAATGTATGGACCACTTGCAATTTTTATGAATTTTCCTTATAAATTCAGACCTTGGATAATTGATAAAATGATGGAAGAAGAACATATTGAACATCAAATGGGGTTAATGGTTTATAATGAATTTAAAAAAGTCCCTAAGTTTATTATTTGGATTGTTCTTAAAATAGTTAAAAATTTAATGCTATTTTGTATGCATAAAGCAGGTGGAATTTCTGTTTCAAGAGAGAATCCTAGGAAAATATTTGAAACATTAAAAATTTCAACTGAAACTTTAGAAAAAAATAAAATTGTTTTAATTTTCCCAGAAAAAGATTATGTAAATGAAGGTGTTGGTATTTTTATGCAAGGTTTTGAACATATAGGAAAATATCATTACCAAAAAACAGGTAAAAAGATTTCTTTTTATCCAATGTTTGTATCTCAAAGTAATAAAACTATGTATATTTTAAAACCTATTATTTTTGACCCAGATGAAGATGCTAATGTTCAAAAACAAAAAATTGTTAAATATTTAAGAGATGAAATGGTTAAGCAGTATGAACTTTGCGAAGTAAATAACGAAAAAATCCAAAAGAAAAAGGCTAAAAAGAGGCAAAAAAAGCAAAGAAAAGAACTGAAAACACAACAAAAACGCAATCGTAAATTAAAAAATAAAGAGAATATTTCTTTAAACTCAGATGAAGAAAAAGTAGAACAATTGGTTGAAGATAATATAATAGATAAAAAATAGAAAAAGATTAAAATTTTTAATTTTAAATAGTAAAAGCAATAGGAAAAACCTATTGCTTTTTTTATAAATAAATTTTGATTTTAAATTATAATTTTAATTTTTTATTGATTTTAGAAGCGATTGTTTTTACTTCAAAACCAGCCTTTTCATAGACTTCGGTGCCGTTTCCACTGTATTGGTATTCATTAATGTTTAAAAGTAATCCATCTCTTCCGATGTATTTATACCAAACATTATCGTTTGTTGCTTCAATTGCAACTCTAAGAACAGGTGCAGGAAGCATAACCTTTGCTTTATAGTTCGCTGTTTGACTATCAAAAATCTTTTCGTTTGGAACAGATATAACTCTAACGCCCATATGATTAAGTTCATCAGCAACTTTCATTGCAAGGTAAACTTCTGTGCCCGATGCATAAATTTCGATTTGTTGCTTTGTTCCTGTTTCGTAGATAACATAGCCACCACGGTCTGCTCTTTCAATAGTAGAGAGTTTTGGATTAGAAATTTTAGATTTTGTGAGAGCAAGAACAGTAGGTGCTTTCTTTGTTACAAAATATTTATAGCCAGAGACAACTTCAGCATAAGTTGCAGGTCTAAAAGTTTGAAGACCAACAAAACTTCTAAGTTGAGTGATTTGTTCAATAGGTTGGTGAGTTGGACCATCTTCGCCAATGTTGATTGAATCGTGAGTGAAAATTGAAAGAGCAGGAATATTCATCATTGAACGCATTCTAAGTGAAGGGAACATATAGTTTGAGAAAGATACAAAAGTGCTATCAAATGCAAAGAAATTACCATAGAGAGCAATGCCATTTACAATGCTTCCCATTGCATGTTCTCTAATACCAAAATAGATATTATTTCCTTTTGCGTTGTCTTTACTAAATGCACCACCATCTTTCAAAAATGCCTTAGTTGAAGATGCAAGGTCGGCAGTTCCACCAAAGAAATTATAAGATTTGCTAAGTTCATTTAAAACAACATTTGATGCGTCTCTTCCTGCCATATCAGGTTTTTCACTTAAAAGTTTAACAATGTCTTTAAATACAACTTCTTCTGGGTTTGATTTTAATTGACTTTCAATTTCATCTTTATGTTTAGCGTAAACTTTGTTCCAGTCAGCAATCATTTTGTCATTATTTCTTTTTGCCTCGTTGCAGTGCTTAACTACATCATCAGGATAGTAGAAACTCTCAGTAATACCAAGTGATTTTTTAAATGCTAAAAGTTCTTCGCTTGAGAGTGGATAGCCGTGTGCTCCTGAAGTTCCTTGTTTAACTGTTCCAATACCAATTACGGTTTTAAATATAATAATAGTTGGTAAAGTGCTTTTCTTTGCTTTAGAAATTGCTTTAGCACAGTCATGGTAATCATTGCCTTTATCAACTAAGATAACGTTCCAGCCCATTGCTTCAAACTTCTTTGCCATATTTTCATTATTAGACAAAACCTTTTCTCCGTCAAGAGTAATTCCGTTGTCATCATAAAGAAGAATTAATTTATTAAGGCAAAGTTTTCCAGCAAGAGAACATGCTTCCATTGCAACACCTTCCATTAAACAACCATCACCAGCATAGCAGTATGTATGGTTATTGAAAAGTGTAGGATTGATTGAATTCATTTTTTTAGCAGCAATAGCAAGACCAACTGCATTTGCTACACCTTGACCAAGTGGACCTGTTGTTGTTTCAACTCCAGGAACAATTCCATACTCAGGGTGTCCAGGAGTTCTTGAATCATACTTTCTAAAATTCTTTAAATCGTCCATAGAAATATCATAGCCATATAGGTGAAGAGTGTTATAAAGAAGAGCACTTGCGTGTCCTGCGGACATAACAAATCTATCACGGTTAGGCCAGTTGTTTCCACTTGCATCAAAGTTTAAGTGGTTGTCAAAAAGTGCAAGTAAGATAGAACTTCCACCAAGAGCAGAACCAGTATGACCTGATTTTGCATTAGAAATTGTTTCGGCAGTCATAGCCTTTAAGTAATTGAGTGTTTTTGTTTCAATATTCATAATTTTCTCCCTTTTATTAAAATTTTATATATTTTTGCTTAAAAAACGGCAATTTTTCATATAATTTATATATTTTTGCAGTTTTTTAAGAATTTAAATTCTTATTATTTTGAATCCAATTTGTGTATTTGTGTTTTTTTAAGCCTGCTTCGTATGCAACAAGTGTTGAAGCAAAACCAACATTAAGTGATTCGCAAGAACCAAGCATTGGTATAATTATGCTCTCTGAATTTTTAACTCTTCTCCAAGAATCAGAAATTCCTGTATGCTCATTTCCTGCAATAATTGCAATACGACCTGAGTAGTCAGCATCTTGAAAACTCTTTTTTGCTTGAAGGTCAGTTACGACGCACTTAAAGTTGTTTTTTATAAGCCAATCTTGTGCTGTATCGATATCAATTTCAAGTGCAGGAATCATAAAACTTGCACCTAAACTTGCTCTAACGAGTCTACTGTTTGTCAGTCTTGCTTGTTTATTTGTTATTATTGCAAAGTCGCCTCCTGCACAATCAAACGAGCGAAGAATTGCTCCAATATTTCCAGGTTGTTCTAAGCCGTCCATAACAATTGCTAAAATATCATTGTTATTTTCAATCATTTTTTCAAAATCTTCTAGGGTATAAGTTGGCATTTCTGCTATAATATAATATTCATCATAACCATCACGGTCACTTATTTTTTTACATGATTTTGAAGAAATTGCATAAGATTTTCTAGCATATTTAGTCATTTTTGCGATTTTTTCCAAATTTTCAATGCTTTCATTGTCGTTGTCAATCTTTTCTTGATTAAAGAAAAAATGAGTTACTTTAAAATTTTGGGATATGAGTTTTTCTGTTGCCCAAAGACCTTCGCATATAAAAACATTTTTATCTTTGCATTTATTATTTACTAAATTTTTTGCATAAACAACTTCGTCAGATGAGATTCCACAAATAACGGAGTTTGTTTTTATTTGCGTCTTTAATTCATTAATTTTTATCATTTAATATTTTATCCAAGTGGTTTATAAAATACAATTAATAATAATTATTAATATGATATATAATTAGTGTATAGCACAAAAAAAAATTTGTCAAACTTACTTTGTAAATTATATAAACTAATATTAAGAATTTATTAATATTTTAA
>JAFTMY010000002.1 GCA_017452165.1 Clostridia bacterium
TATCTTGGTGTTGGTGATAATGCATCAGTTAAAGCATTGTTAGAACAAATGTCAGCACTTATTGCTCCAGCAAATGCTACACTTCGTGGTTTGAGACCTACATCATTCAAGACTGTAGATGACCCAGACACACAAGGTGTTATCATCCAACCTAAAGTTAACATGGGTGTTCGTTGCTTAAGCGGTAATTCATTGAAAGCAATCTTCAGTGGTTCTGACTTTGCAGACATCACAAAAGCAACAGCAAGCATTAAAACTATTCGTGATGCTATTAAGGGTAAATTCAAACTTCCAAACTTGGCAGATGAACATGACCCACTAATTGGTGCAGACAGCACCATTAAAACTTATGCAGATGGAACTCAAGATGCTCCAGTATCTGGTGAGACTCCAGCAGAAGTTTAATCTAACTCAAGGAGAATAATATGTTAGTTGAAACTATCAAAGACTATACAGACAAAGAGACTAAATTAGTCTTCAAAACTACAGATAACTGCACAATCAGAAGAGTGAGTGATGTTCGTGGAGCAGAACTTATTGCAGCTGGTGTGGTTGTAGAAGTTAAACCAGAAGATGAAGTTAAATCTGAAGTTGAAACAAAGTCTAAATCTAAATCAAAGAAGAAAGATGAAGTTAATGCTGAAGATAAGACTCCAGAAGATGTGTTTGTTGGTTCCAATGGGAACTTTGAAGATGAATCTGTTGAAGAAACATCTGGAGACACTCAATCTGAATAGTTAAAACTGTTTTTCATTAGGATGGGTTCAGTCAAAACCTGTCCTATACCAATTTACAAAGGAGATACCTATGGCAAAGTTTGAAAAAGACAACAACTTGATGTCTGGCAAGGGTGAAGGTGGCAGTTGGATAACAATGCCAAATGGAGCAAAAGTATTTGTTCCAGATGGTATGACCAAAGAAGATGCTGTTAATGCTCACTTTGAAAAGGCAAATGAGTTTAGAAGACAAAATAAAAAAATTGACAAATTTGAACATCCAATGCATGTCTATGCAAAGAGTGATAAATTTGCCAAAGGTCATTCTCTAACTACAACTAAAAAAGAAAAAGGAGCAACTGCAGAAGCATTAGAAATGAGAGAAAATCCAAATCCAGAAGACAAAAGAGATTCTTGGTTCATTCCTACTTCTAAAACAGTTCCCCTTGCACAATTAAGTGATAAACCACTGAAAAAGTGGAAGTTAAACAAAAGTGATGAAAAAAAGATGAAACCTTTTCGTGATTCACCTTTTGATAAATAGACAACAAAAAAATAACTGGCTTTTCTATGGTAGACTTTCGCATTTCTGCTACTCTTGTTCTCAATATCACAATGAACGGAACTCGCTACACCAGTTATTTCTACAATTATTATATGCAACTTTTGACAAAAAGTCAAGAGGTCTTAAGAAATTTTTTTGAAAGGAGACAAAAATGACAAAACCAATGCAAAAACTTAACACTATGGGTCAAGTTCCACAACAAAGTGGTGGCCAACAAATAGTCAATGTCACTTATGGCCATAATGGTGGCGGAAAACTTTACTCTTATTATGGTTCAAACAAGAGAACTGGCGACATTGTGACACCAGAAGTCACACATCCAAAGAGTGGCAAGACTTATAAAACATTGGCAGTTGTTAGAAGCACTCACAAACTTCCACAAGGTCAAGACACTGTCTCTTATCTTAATGATAAAAACATCAATCTTAAGACTATTGGCAAGACAGACCAAAAATCACTTCCAGGATACTATCAAGGTTGGGATAAGGATGCTCAAGCAGCTTATGACTTAAGAGTTGAAACACAGTTAAGAGATGATATTTCACCATTAGAGAAATTAACATTGATGGGTGATATCAGAAAAATGAGAAAGTAAGGAGAATTATTATGCCTAAATTTTATCAAGCGCCAATCTACACAGATGGTCAATTAGAAGAGATGGATGAGAAAGACTTATGTTTTCCTTATTCAGACAAATACATGACTTATAACAGTCAAAAAAGACAATATATCCCTACTGAAGCACTCTTGCTTAAACATGGCATTGACTTGGAAGAGTTCCTTGCAACAACAGATAGTAATACACCAGAGAACATCCAAGAAACACTTGAATATATAAGTGACCAGATTTATTCCTATGCAGAAAAGAAAAGTGGAAGTTCTGCAGAAACAATCAAATGGATAATTGCTAAAGGTGTTAAGTTGGGTATAAGTCCATATAGATTCAGATGCATGTTTGAAGAAATATTATGGAAACAAGCAAGGTTCTATACAAACAATGATGATTTAACCAAGTCTAGTGGTGTCGATATGGAACAAAAGCAATGGTTAAATAAAGGTGTTCTGTATAATGAAGACAGACACATTGACCCTAAAATCAAAGCAATAATGATGAGTTTGGGGTTGGTCTGGATTGGTTCCTATGACTCACAATTCAGTCAATTTGCAAGGTTAAAAGACTGGTAAGGAGAAATATTATGAAACTAAAAGAATTTTTAACTGAATATAGTGCTTATGCTAAAGCAGAAAAAGAAATTGTTGAATGGGTTGAAAAAACTTATCCAGGGCTAACAATGGATTTTAATGGCCCAACTGCAGAAATAGTTAGAACAGATGAAAACATTGACTATCCAGAAGATGAAGTTCCAAAGATTGTAGAAGTTGTAAACATTAAAATAGATGAAATCCTTGAGAAACACCAAGAAGAAATCTATATTGGTGAAAAACTCACTCTTATCTGGCAAAAACATCCTACATTCAATCCAGATGTTGAAAGTATTGAAGATTTAAAGAAAAATCCTAAATTCCTTAAATACTTCAAAGAACTAAATTCAAGAAGAAAGAAGAAAGGGGGTTTGCATGGAAAACACAAACGATAGATATTTAATTCCATTTGGTCTTGGAAGTGAATTGGATGCAGCAAGTTTCCAATTAACACAGAATGATAATACATATCTTCTTGCAGGACCAAGATATAAACAGTTTTATTCAAGTTATATCAGACCTAGAACTGCAATGTTTAGGGGATGGATAGAAGAATTCCACAACACAGAACATGGTGTTATTCCATCATTATTTCTTCAAAAGATTGCAACTGGAATAACAAGCACAATCTTTAGCAAACCTTTAATTCTTAATTCAGAAGATGGTCAAACAAATCAAGTCACACAAGACCAATATAAAAAGTCTAACTTTAGTTTTGCAGTTAAAGAGGCCTATGGTTTTGCAATGGATGGTGGAACAAGTCTCTTGAAATGGAATAGAGATGGTAAAAACCAATTAAGAGCAGAAGCACTTCCAATGGATAAATTCTTCATTGAAGTGGACTCTTATGGTGATATAGAAAGAGTTAAGTCATTTATAGCAACATACCATGACACTATAAGTGCGACTCAAGAGTTCCATTTATGTGAAGAAAGGTTCTTTAAATATGCAAGTGTTGGTAGTGAAAGAAAGAGATTTCCATTTGTTCACTATTTGTTTTATAAGACATCTACAAATGCAACTTATGAAAATACACCAACGCCAACTGAAGCAATAAGATGGTCAGACATTCCTTATGATGTTAGGGTAATGATTCAAAGAGACTATGGTGACATCTTTATTGATGGTTATGATGCTGAAGGCCTTGCAAAATTAAAGCAAGACAACAAATATGACAGATGTAAACTACTTCCATTTGATGATGATTTGGGCTGTAGATTGATTAAGTTTACCAGAAATATTCCAGCATTCCCAAAACTTCCATTTGGTCAACCTATAGCAGACTTGCTTATGAATGAAAGTTATGCTTATGACCAATTGAAATTCTTTGAAAGAATGGAAGTTTATATCTCAAGGGGAAGAGTTCTTCTTGATAAGAGATATGTGAACCCAAATGACCCAGATGCAGAAAAGACTGCACTTGACAAAATGGTGTTTACTTATCTTGAGACAATGGCTGGTGAAAGTGACAATGCAAAACCAGAGGGAATGCAACTTGAATTGAGAGCAGATGCTATCTGTCAACAAAAACAAAACATTCTTAATGACACTGCATTTGCACTTAACCTTTCATCTACATCTATAGCAGCTTGGTTGTCAGATGGTCAAACTCAAAAAACTGCAAAAGAAATTGAGTTTGAAAGAACCAAAACCACTGCATTCATAAATGATAAGATTGAAATCATACAATCACCACTTCAAGAAATGATTGATATCTTCTATCACTATTATGGAACCACTTCTCCAGAATTGAATATTATGCCAGAAAATCAAACTGTCAGAAGTGAAGCAATTCAATTGTATAGCGAACTATATGATAAGAAATATATCACTTCAGAAATGTTGGCAAAAGAAATTCTTGGAACATGTTCAATTAAAGAAGTTAATGAGTTGGTTGAGTTTATTGAAGCTCAAGAACTTAAGAAAGAAGCAAAAGCACAAATGCAAATGCTAACACCAGTAAATAATGGAATTGGAGGAAATCATGAAAATTAAAGAACAAATTGAGAAATGCACTCAAGAATTAGAAAAAGTTAAATCTTTAGCAACAAAAACTGCTACCAATACAGAAAAGTATTATTGGGAAGTTAAAGAACTGAAGACTGCAGTTGATAAAATGACAGTTGTCTTTTCAGAGTTAACTGAAGCGTTGATTGCAATTATTAAGGAACAAATGGGGGATTAGTCTATGAAAAAGTTTTTAATGAAAACATTAGATATAACATTAAACATTATCATGGTTATAAGTGCATTATACGCCATATTTAACCTAGTTATGACCTTTCTTCCAGCAGACATCCAAGCACAAGTTTTTGGATGGTTGCACATGTCTGAAGAGTATATTGCAACATTCTCAATATCTTCAGTAATAAATGCAGCAGTGTTGGTTGGTAGTAAGTTAATCCAGACATACAACAAAATCAACCTTACTGCAATGATAACACATCAACAACAAACAATTAGCAATGACTTGGCAGTTAATGAACAAGTAGTTAACAGAACTAATGTCTTGATTGATAATATTAAGGTTGTTGAGAAACAATTAGATGCCATTCTAACAGTTAATAAGGTTAATGTAGAGAGAAACATTGACTCAAGTGAAAAACTGGTAAATAAGGCACAAAAAACTGCTTATAAGTCAGCATTAGCAGTCATTGAAGATGCCAAAGCATCTCTAGAAGAATTAAAGAACATAACTTCAGTGTATGAAAGAGAAGAAGTCAAAGAAGTTATAGTTGAAAAAGAACATGACTCTCTATCTGGAAGAGTGTAGGAGGGATTTATGAGTTTGAAATTGAAGAATGGACTTATAAAAGCACTAACATATACACTTTCATTGACTGGAACTGCACTTATAATTGCTTTTCAATACATTTCAGATAGAAACCCTATGCCAACATGGGCAAAGGTCACAGTGCCTTGTTTATTGGGTTTATTGATAGCATTTTTAATCTATTGGAAAACTATCAAAGACAAAATCAATAGAAAATTAACTGCAATCGAAACTGCAAAAGAGTTAGGAAAAGCAGGTCAAACAAACACTATAGTTGCAAACATACTTGAAGTGTTGGGGTTTGTGGTTCCTATGATTCTGGTTGCATCTATATTCTGTGTTGGTGGTAAATACTTGACACAGACTGGAATAGTCCTTTTTGAAGTTCTTGGAATGTTCACAATCACAATAATTGGAAACATCTGTTGTGATGCAAACAAAAAAGAAGAATTAAGAAAGAAAGAACAAGAACAAGCAGAAGAATTTGCAGACAAAATTGCAGACAAAGTGGCACAATTGCCTAAAAAATACGAGTAGGAGAATTGAAACATGAAACATATCTTTCAGAAGACAATGGGTTATATAATTGCTTTCTTGGTTGTTGTAATGTATTTTGTTCTGTCTTATTTGGTTATCAAAGACTGGAGACTGAACTCTGCAAAGACCATTGTTGAAGGATTGCTATTATTTGCTAGTGCAGTGATGGTTTATTCTTCATTAACAAAGCAAGGAATCCTAAATGGTAAGAGTGACACCAAATACATTGAAACAGTCACTTCACACATAACAACCAAACAGAAGATATTTCCAAAAATCAAATATCTGCAGTCTTGGTTAAACAAAGATTATAACCAACTAATGAGAATTGGTAGAACTGTTTACACAGACAGTGCTGGTTATGATTACAACAAAGTTTTCACTGAAGATGGAAAAGTGATAACAGACTTCAAGGTAGAAAAACCAAAAGCAATAGAATATCCACCAAAAACAAAAATGAAGTGGTTGAAAAGACTCTTCAGATGGATGTTCAGTAGTGAATGGAAGGTCTACAGAGAAAAAAAGAGCTATATCAGAAAAGCAAAAAAATATAAAGTCACTAGACTAACAGTTTCAAGTGTTATAAACATTGATGCAGGTGAAGACCCAAACAACTTTGGTATTTCAGAGAAAGAATATCTAAAGCGCCAAAATGGAATGAATATTGTTTCTAGAATGGTGTTTTCATTCTTAATGCCATCTGTCACATTTGCATTCAATGGTTTTAGTGTTGAACTTCTATTGGTTCAAACTATTAGTGTAATGATGATTATAATTTCTGCATTGGTTTCAATGTTTGCAGCATATTTCTTCATGATTAGAACTCACAGAGGGACCATCATTAAAATGGTGAATAAACTTGAAGAATTTGACAATGCAGACCTTAAAGAATTTGAAGATAAGGAGAAAGAAGATGAAAGGATACACACAAAGGAATCCATTTGCTCCCAAAGCTCTGTGGTGGAAGAAATACGAACAGAACCACACTCTGGGGAAAATAGTAGTGTATGTGGCAACACCTAAACTTGGTTTTGCAGTAGATAGCATCAGAACTGGTTTCAGTCCTTGTGTGCTAAACAATGGAAAACTTCCAGGTGTAAACAACATTGAATATGTAGATATCACAAAGGTTCAAGATGGTGTTATTGTTCCAACAAAAGCATTGAAATTGAACAAGACTCTTTACATGTTCAATCCAGAAACTTCTGCTCTAGAAATAGAAGACATTGCTGAAGATGGAATTGAAATCATATTGGTTAACAATTCCACTCTTACAATGTTTAATAAAAACATCTATGTGAAGAAACAACTCTTTAATGCTACAGAAGAAAGTGAGCAGCAAGAGGGTTCATATCAACCAATTAGTGGTTTACTGGTAGATTCATCTCATATCACTCTTAAGACTCAAAACTTTGCAGTGAGTGAAGATGCTCCAAAACATGGTGACATTATAACTTTTGACAAGAAATACTGGATGGTTGAAGAATCAACCAAGAGTTATATTTACACACCAAAAAAGAAACTCATACTTCACATAGCACTAAAACAAATAAGGTAGGTTGAGTATGCAGTTTAATGACAAATTTGGAATGAAAGATTTATTTATGAACAAGCAACTTAAAGGAATAATTCCACAGTTCTCAAGGAATGACAAACTTCAAAATGTTTATAGTTTTGAATGGGTGGAAGAAAAAGTTGCTAATTATATTAAATCTGTATTTGGTGGCAGAAAGTCTGGAGATGACATTATTATTCCAGGCAAATATAAAGAAAAATTCAAGGAAATTAAAGGCATGAAACAATTGATTGAAGATATGTTCAACAATATGCCAGCAATAACCAAGAACATAAGAAAAAACACCAAACTTATAACACCATTCCAAAGCATTGAACAATTAAAGGAAATACAAGACCCACAAAAGAAAATTGCAGTGATGCAAATTATATTTGATAATTTAAACTACAATCCAGACTTCCAAAGTCAGAACAGATTCAGAAGTAATGTCATGTCAAATGACTATTACAGAAGACAACAAATCTGGCTTAAAAGTGTTGGTTATGACAAAAGGAGATAATTATGGCAAAAATAAAAGTTTCTGCAGACATGGTTTTAGCAATACTTAAAGGAATTATGGAAGACCCAGCAATCAATTATAAAATTGAAGATGTTTCTGCTCCAGATTGGTTAAACAAGACTGTTCAAGAAGCTCTCAATGTAGAATATTATACCTTCAGACATAGACCTGCAGATACTGAAGTTGTCATTGGTGAGTTAATTAAACAAGGACTTCCATCTAATGAACTTCAAGCATTGACCAGGTCTTTTTGCATTTTATCTTTAGGTCATATCAATAGGGTCTTTTCAAAAAATACTGACACTGTTATAGTTCCAGTCAATCTAGAATATTGGGTTCAAACAGAAAAAGTAAAACTTCTTGAAGACATGTTTGAAGACATTTCTGTTGAAACAATTGGTGAGAGAGTTCCAGTGCAGATTGGAAAAGAAGAAAGACAAATGGTTGTGGCACTAGGGTCATTAAATATTTCAGAACTGCAAGAAACTTCTGAATATGGTGAAATGACTGTGTGTGATATAGATATTGACTTAATATTTCATCCAAATGTTTCAACAATGTCTGACTATAAGGTTGAGTTTTTGGTTGGAGAAGAGTGGGTTAAAGTTCCAGTCTCTAGTGTTTCAATTTCTAACAATATGAACCAAAAACCACTTCCAAAAGCAAATAATACTGGGTCTGTCGGACAACTTAATTTATCCAAAGTTAAATCATTTGTTTTTACTTTTGATGGGTTTAAAAATAAGTTCATAGACAGAATTGTTGACTATTCTTTGTCTTCTGACAGTGAACAGTATGATAATAACGAGGCAATTTGCTTAAAAATCACAAGAAATAATAAGATACATAGTTATATCTGTGTTTTAAAAGACCACATTATTAAAACTCAAGAAGACACCGGACATGAAGTCCACAGTTTGACTTTAACAATAAGGGGGAAAGGTGATGGCACTACACAATCTTAAAATTATTGTTGTTGATGGTGGCAAAAGGGCATCATCTATTTCTAGTGGTTCAAAATCTTCAAACAAAGAAGAAAGAGAAAAAAACAAAAACAGTCCACTTTATAAGTTGCTAAATGCAAAACAAACCATAAAAAACACCATTCAAAGTGGAATGTCTCCATCTGCTGTATTTGCAATGGATATGGGATTGAGGGTTGGAAGTCAATTAGTCAAACAAACAGCAAACTTCTATCTAACAGATATTGGCAGAAGAAATGGAGACAGCAACTATCAAGCAATTATAAATAGACAAATAGAAGCTGTGACAGACCCACTATCAGTTGTGGGAGCAACTCTCTCTGGTGCGGCTGCAGGAAGTATGTTTGGGCCAATAGGTGCCGGTGTGGGTGCAGTTGTAGGACTGGCGAGTTCTGCAATAACTTTAGGGTTCAAATATGCAGAAAGGGAAAGAGAATATCAACACATACTCTTTGAAGAGTATAATAACCAAGCATATAACCTTTCAAGAGCAAATTTTTCAATCTACACAGGGAGGTTGAGATAATATGAAATATTACTGGAAAGTGTTTTTGTGGGAAAATGGTCATAAGTCTACAGATTTTTCAGACCATTTATTGGTTCCACTATACAACACAGATAGATTGAATGAAGTTCTTGATGTTGGTCAAATTGTTTTAGATGACATGCCTATTAGTTCAAAAAAGGCTTTTCCACCTAAAACAAAATTTAGACTTGAAAGATATAAGACAAAAAATCTAGAAGATGAACCACTTATAATTGATATGCTGGTTGAACATGATGATGTGGATGAATATGTAGGAAACCCAGATATTTGTTGTCATAGAATATACCTTCAAGAGTCTTCAGTTGTTGCTCAAGGAATGCACACAGACAATTTTTCACTAACTTATGAACTGCAAGATGTTAACTTAAATTATAAGACAATTAAAGAAGACCCTACAAATTTGGATAAATATATTCAACCAGTTCCTGGTGGATATGCAACAGCATTAAGACAAACTGACAATGTTGGATATTCTGAAAGTGGGGAATATAGATATTTTAGAAATTCTTACAAATACTCTTGGGATGAAGAAAGTCTTAAATCTTTAAAAAGTCTAAAATTGAATTCAAGTGCATCTCAATCAAATTCAATAAGTTTCAATATACCAAAACTTATATGTCAAGGTTGCTATAGTGCTGGAACATGGTCAAATCTATTTGAAGTTAACACAATAACAAGGGTTTATGAAATAAAAACCTTAAGGGGACAACAAGTTTCAAAAACTCTTATAGTAGAGAAAGAGTGTGGGCCAACATCCATAAACAAAGCAGATGATGCTGTCTACTATTCAGATGGCACAGTCGCAAAATTAAGAGCAATCAATGACTGGACTGACAAGGGAGACATTTATGTCAATCAATTTGATAGAGAGTGGACTACCCATCCAACATTGGCAACTGCTAAAAGTGAATATTCAGATAGAACTGTCACATTTATGACCACTCAACTTGAAGACAGTGAACTTATTGAAGGTTATTCTTTAACTTATGCGATTAGTTGCATGGCAAATCCAACCAATCAAAATGGAATGCTTATCAATTATGAGAAACAATTCTATGGACTTTCTTTTATGGCGCCATTCTGGGATGGTTATCAAATAAATTATATAGTCACCTTGAATGGAACATGCACAACAACCAAGAATGAAATTATTGAAGCATCTACAGTGGTGGTTCCAACAAGTCTATATTGTAAAGATATGTCAGAAGATGCAGAAGGTGGCCCATTCTTAATGAAAGGTGTTAAATATTCATGTTTTGATTTGTTAAGAAAAGCACTTCTAACTGTAGATACACAAATATTAGATAATTCGGAACTAGGCATAGACAGTGTTGTAGATGAAAACTTAAATGAGATAGGCATTCAATATCCAATTATAGTTTCTCAAGACTGGAATAATAGACTAAAGACAATGAAAGTTCAAGAAACAATGTTTGAGTGTAAAAATCTCTGGGAAGTTCTTCTTCAAATTGGATACTATCTCCATGCTGTTCCATACCTTGAATTTGCAGAAGATGGAACTGACAGATTCGTGCTAAAATTTAAACAGTTGGGTGACACAAAAGTCAAGAATAACAATTCTTCCAAATTAACAATATTTAACAGTAGAAATCTGGCAGAATACTATTCTCAATATGATAGTTATGTCACAAATATGTTTTCTCCACAAAACATTATTGATGAGTGGTTGGTTGTTAAAACTGCCAGTGATAATTATTTAATATCAAACAACACTGCTCAACTCCAAGTGAGTTTTCCTCTTATGGAAATCATTGAGTTTGATATAAGTTATGATGGAAGTGCGGGTGGAACTGCTGGAACAAAAAGTGCATTGCAATATATTTTTGAAGAAAGTGTTTATCAAATACTTACAAGTGATAATCCAGTCAGAATATGCCCAGCAAAAGGAAACTCATTATTCTTTTCATTAGGTGGAACAACAATTGATGGACTGAACTATGTTCCACCATCAGTTAATAATGATGCAAAAATGTCTTTAAAAGAAATTTGCAGAAGACTTTTTGGAACTGGTGAAAATTATTTTGAGCAAGGAAAATTAAAATTTAACTCTTTAAAATTTCATATCAAGTATAGAACTCAAGACAATTTGAGGGTGTCTCAAGTTAGACCAGATATTCAAAACTTTATGAAAAACTCTTCTTATGAAAAATATCCACATCATGAGCAATGGTTTGGCCAACAAGACAAAATAATTGATAGTGAAAGATTTTCTGCAAACCTATTTGGTAAGTTGGTCAGAGTTGGAAACAGTGTTTATCAATGCCAAGAATATGCAGAGATAGGCAATGAGAAAGAAAGTGGAGACCTAGTCTTAATTGACAATGAACCTTACTATGTCACAGAAGTTGAAAACGAGTTTTATCCAGATGCCATTCTGCAAAAGGTCACTTATTCTAAAAATTTCAACCAGTTGTCAAACATTGTGACCATTCCTAGTGAACCAAGATTTTATGAAATTTCAGAAAGGTCTAAAATTAGAAGAGAAATCAGAATGATGGAATTTTTTGAATTGACAACAAAAAAACCAGAAAGCACTCATGCTCCAAGATTTCTAAACAAAGACACATGGAAAGAGTTTATAAAAACAATTATCTTTAATACAAATACAGTGAAAATACCAAATTTTGCATACACAAAATTTAGAACAGATTATAAAAGAGTTCACACTGGAAGTTATGGTCAATATGTTGAAAATTCCAAAATGTTTCCATCTGGAGAAGTTGATAGAACTGACCCTAACAATATAACACCAGTTGAATCTAAAGATTATGCTGACTGCATAGTTCCACTATTGCATTTCCCACTACATGATGGAATAGTTTTTGAGTGGAACATGGAAGACAATTTCAAAGCGGGTGACTATGTTGATGAAAGTTTAGGTGGCGGTTCTGCTAATGATGATGCTTATCTTACATTGCAACCATTAAGATATGTTGATATTATGGGAAGAGCTGATTTATTTACATTCAGACTGTTCAATAAGTCAGACTGGAGTTTTCAAGAAACTCAAAAACTACCAAAAGCATCAATAATTCCATTAGAAAAGGATTGTCAAGTGTATCTACCAGACCCACTTTTGATAGGGTTAGACAAAGACTGCAGAGAAGAATTATCATTTAACTACCAAATCAATTTCTTACACAGAGCTCAAAAAGATGATGATGACTTCATAACATTTCCTAACCTATTCGGAACAAAAGACAGTGAATTAAAGATGTGTTTATTGGATGAACCACAAAGCATGTTTAATGAAAACATAAATCTTTCTGCAGCAAATATTGTAGCAGACAATGTTGAATATGAATTAAATTGCAATGATGGAGAATTCATTGAAATAAAAATCACCCAACCAGATGTTAATCTGGATAGGGTGAAATCAATTGTTCTCTATCAACAAGATGAGATTGGTTCAAGAGCTGCTTACATTGTTAAAAATGTTCACAATCTTGACAATGATGAAAAATTAGGCAGTTGGTGGATTTATCCTGTCTACAACTCTTAATTCTTTAAATTTTGCTATCAATAACCACATGGTAGTGGAGAACAAAATTGAGAATGCAACAATTGAAAAAGATATTTTCACAATACTCACTTTAAGTTGAGAAATTGTTGAAATTATATTTTCTTTTGTTAAATCTGCAACAAGACCAGGTTCTGTTAAAAGATGCTCATAATCTTTAATATGATTACATGCATCAACTATAGAGTTGATGTTTGTGATTATAAGATATAGAAATGATACACTACACAAAACCATCAAAATTATTATTAAAATTTGTTTTTTACTTAAGTTCTTCATATTACTTAATTATACATAAAATTTTTGTAAAATCAAGTCCAGATTTGAAGAATTTTGAAAATTGAGCAAATTTTATTCCAAGACTGTGATGTTATAATAGGATTGGCAGTAAAAAAGTCAATCCTAACACACAGTCACAAAAACTAGGTCATTCAGTAGGTATGGGCCACTTACTTTATGATAAATACAAATTTTTAAAAGGAGAATTTTCGAGGAAAATGAATAAGTTAAAAATAACACTTAACAAAGATGGAAGTATTGGAAACTTTGCTCCAGACTTTAAAATCATGCGTGGAAGTTATAGAAACATTTTAATCAACATTGAAGTGCCTCGCTCTTTACTGCTTGAATTGGCAACCAATGAAAGTGGTGAGTATGTGACTGGGAATAATGTCAGAATTGCTGGTATTATTAACACTGTGTTAGGTCAAAACATTCAAACCAAGCGCTATGAATTGAAATGGGTTAAAGACTACACTGTAAACAATGTAGAATATAGCTTGTATCAAAGAAAGATGCCTAAAGAGTTTACATTATGGGAAACAAACAACCAAATGGAACAAACTATGGGTGGAAAACTTAACATGGTGATAAATGTCACTAATTGGGCAAAACAAGACAATGGTGTAAAGATGGAAGAAGTTGCATCAAGCAGTAGACTTCCACTTGCAATCTATCCAGGTGCATTTTTAGAGAATGCTGAAGAGATTGAAAACCCAAGTGATTTTGACCAATTATATAGTCAAGTTCAAGACATTCACAGAGACTATTCTAATTTTAAAGAAGAATATCAAGAATGGATTGAAAACTGGTATTTGAAACAAAAATCAGAGTTTGACAAAATGGAAGCAAATCTGTTGAAAGAATTCAAGGGCATGAAAGAAGACTTGGAAAAACAATTTGATGATGAATTCACAGATTTGAACAAAAGAATGAACACTGTTGAAAGAGATAGTCTTATCAGAATTGATGGTGAAAAAATTAGTGAATCAGACCTTATTGCAAAGGTTCAAATATTGCCAGATGGTCTATACATTGCAAACACTGAACAATTTGATGATGAAATTATCTTAATTTCTGGCAACAATGAATTTATTGCTAGATACACTGGAACTGGTGCATCATATAACCTAGACAAAGAAATTGGAGACTGGGTTATGTCTGCCGGTGGTGGTGGAGGCGGTGGTTCTGGTGGTGGCAGTAATGTCAGACTAACTGCAATGTCTGGTCTTCAGATAACCACTGCTGTAGGAGCAGAAACAATTCTTGCTTATAACTTTAAATCTAATGTTGCAGGAAAAGGAACTGCAAAATACTATGTAAATGACACATTAAAGGCAACCACCATAATAAATCAAGGTAATAACACTTTTGATGCTACAAACTACATAGGAAGTGGCACAACCAACATTAAAGTTAATGTCACAGACAGTGCAGGAACCAGTGCAACACTTGAATTCATTGTTGAAGGTGTAGAATTGAAGATATCATCACCATTTGATGACACATTGTCTTATACTGGAGATATTGAGTTCAGATACACTGTAAGTGGTGAAGTTGAAAAAACACTTCATTTCACAATTGATGGTGTAGAACAGGACCCAGTTGTTATAGATTCTACTAGACAACAAACTTTCACAATTCCAGCACTTTCACATGGTTTGCACTCTTTCTCTGTTTATGCAGATGCAGAAATCAATGGGTTATTGCTACCAAGCAATGAATTAACCTATCAAATCATTGCCTATGAAGATGGGAAAAGTGATATCATGATATCAAGTAAATTCAACACTTCTGAAGCAGTAGAAGGTGACATTGTTGCCATAGACTATATTGTTTATGACCCAGCAAACACAAGTGCAACTGTTGAATTGTTGATAAATGAAACTGTAAGTCAAACACTTTCTGTCAATAGAACTAAACAATATTGGTATGTAAGGGGTCTTGCAGTAGGTTCTAACACTCTAACAATCAAATGTGGAGAAACTTCTGTTTCATTCGATATAAACATTATTGAAAATGAATTTAGTCTTTCTGCAGTTGAAGAAAACCTTGAACTATATTTAAGTGCTTATGGCAGAAGTAATAGTGCAGACAATAAAGAAGAGTGGAGATATGGAGATATTTCTGCAACACTTTCAAACTTCAACTTCTCTACAAATGGTTGGATAGATAACGCCTTAAGACTTAATGGTCAAGCAAAGGTTGAAATTCCATTCAAGATATTTGAGAAAGATTTCAGAACCTTTGGAAAAACTATTGAATTTGAGTTTGCAGCTAGAGATGTTGCAACTATTGACACTTTGGCAATCATTTCTTATTCAGACAATATTGGTATTAAATTAAAGATGAATGAAGCACTTATTCAAAGTGAACAATCTTCAGTTAATACAAAATACAAGGATGATGAGAAAATAAGGGTTTCTTTTGTAGTAGAAAGCAAAGATAACTTAAGGTTGATTAAAACCTTTGTAAATGGGGTTATAAGTGGTATTACACAGTATCCAACAAATGATAACTTCCAACAAAACTCACCAGTAGGAATAACAATCAATCCAGATGGTGGAAGTGTAGACATTTACACTATTAGAGTTTATGATACTGCACTATCAGATGTTGACATGTTGAATAACTACATGGCAGACCTTGACTCTTTAACAGAGCAAATTGAAGAATATAATAAGAACAACATTTTTGATTCTAATGGTGATGTTTCTTATTCTAAAGTTAAAGGTAAAATTGCCACAGTTGTTATAACTGGAACTCTTCCATCTGTTAAGGGTGATAAGAAAACATGCAATGTCTCTTATGAAAATCCACTAAACATCAGTAGGAACTTTAATGAAACTGCAACTGTAGATGTGCAAGGAACATCTTCTCAATATTATCCAAGAAAGAACTGGAAAATAAAACTTCCAAACAAAATTGATTTCTTTGGAAATGGATTGTCAGAAAACACCTACACAATTAAAGTTAACTACATGGAATCTGGAAACAGAAACAACACTGGTATTGCTAACTTTATTCATGGTGAAGCTGGTCAAATCTACACAGAGAAAGTTCCACCACAAGAAACAAATGAAGCAATCAGAACTGTTATAAAAGGTGAACCAGTTGTTTTATTCCATAAAGCATCTGAAACAAGCACACCAAAATTCTATGCTATTGGTCAATTTAATAATGACAAAGGCAATGCAGACACATTGGGTTTAACATCAGAATATCCAAATGCAGAAAGTTGGGAATTCAAAGACAATGATGAATTGTTGTGTTTATTCAAAACAAATAATTTCACAAGAAATGCAAATGCTTTTGAAGCAAGGTATCCAGATGGAAATACTAACTTCTCACAAATTGATGCATTGGTTGAGTGGGTTTATTCAACTAAAGATGATATAACCAAGTTTAGAGATGAGTTTGAACAACACTTCAATCTTCACTATACTTTAATGTATTATATAATCACTGAAGCATTTGGAATGATTGATAGTAGGGCAAAAAATATGTTCTTGAACACTTGGGATGGAACTATCTGGTATCCAGTCCTATATGATATGGATACTGCATTCGGTCTAAACAATGAAGGTGTAAATAACTTTGGTTATAACATTGAATATAATGACCAACTTGGTTCACAAAATGTCTTCAATGGTTCAAGTTCTGTTCTTTGGAATAATTTTGAAGAGGCATTTGCCACTGAAATACAAGAACTATATCAATCTTTAAGAAGTAATGGAAAATTGTCTGCAAATGCAGTTATAAGTGCCTTAACTGAAGTCACAAGTGCATTCTCAAAAGCACTATACAATGTTGATGCTCAAAATAAATATATTGGGCCATTAGAAGAAGATGGAGACTCTACCTATTTATATTGTTCTCAAGGTGATAGGTTAGAACACTTAAAATGGTGGTTGGATAAGAGATTCAAATATCTTGACTCTAAATACTATGCGAGTGAATATGCATCTGACTATGTCTCAATGAGAATTTACAGTCCTAGTGACACATCTACAACAAGTGTTGTTCCATTTAATGGTGCATTTACTCTTAAGAGTTTCATTGCATTATATATGGGTGTTAGATATGGTGGAAGTGGTGAATTGTTCCAAGTTAGAGCAAATGCAGAAACAAACACTGTAGTTAAAGCAACTACAAGCATTGACCTAAATGATAAGGAAACATTCATTTATGGTGCATCTAAAATCAAAGACTTGGGAGACCTTTCTTCTAAATATCCAGGAACAGTAGATGTCTCAAGAGCAACACAATTGACTAAACTTGTTGTTGGTAATTCAAAGTCTAACTACAAGAACACCAACTTAATTGAATTGAAAGTTGGAAACAATAAATTGTTAAATTATCTTGATGTTAGAAACTGTCCTAACTTGGTAGAAAACCTTGACCTTTCTGGATGTCAAAATATTCAAACAATCTATGCAACTGGAACTGGACTAGCATCTATTTCACTTGCAGAAGGTGGAAACTTGGTGACATTGGCACTTCCAGCAACAATTACAAACTTAACTCTTAAGAACCAACCATTATTAACTGGTTTAACAATGGCGGGTGTGACAAATGTTCAAACATTAGTTATTGAAAATTGTAATTCTGCAGTCAATACTGTGGTTAACAATATCCTTAACAATAGCACAGTTCTTTCAAGGGTTAGATTGATTGGTGTAGACTGGTCACTAACAGACAAAACATTGTTAGACAAACTAATGGGATGTGGTGGTATTGATGAATTTGGTGAAAATACTGAAAAATCAATAGTCACTGGTAAAGTATATGTTGAATCTATAGGTCAAAGTGATATAGATACATTAAAAGCATATTTCCCACACTTAACAATCACTTATGGAACTTTAATTGAACAATTCACTGTCACATTCACAAACTGGGATGGAACAGTTTTAGATGTTCAAGCAGTTAACAAGGGTGGTGCAGCTGTAGACCCTATCTCCAGGGCCAACAATCCAATTGCAACACCAACAAGAGAAAGGGATGCACAATACACCTACACCTATAGTGGTTGGGGAAGTGTGTTAACTGGTGTGTATGCAGACAGAACAATTGTGGCACAATATAGCACTACAATTAACTCATACACAGTCAACTTCTATAACAATAGTAGTGGAACACCAGAATTAGTTTATTCTCAAACTGTCAACTATGGTTCATCTGCAAAATATACTGGCACACCACCAACTTATAAAGGAACTGAAACTGGTTCGTTCTTATTCAGTGGTTGGAGTCCAAGTATCCAACTTATAACTGGAGATTTAGACACCTATGCATTGTTTAGTGAATTAAAGGTTCCAGACACTGTAATTCCACTTGCACAATGCACACCAGCACAAATTAAGGCAATTGGAATGAATGGTGCAAAGAATGAAAACAATCAATGGGTAATTGGTGAAGATGTCTGGTTTGAAATTGGTGATGAAATCCCAATTAACTTATTAAATGGTGAAACATTAACTCTCCAAATTGCAGACTTTAATCATGATGTTGATGCAAATGGAAATACCATGCCATTCACATTTATAACAAAAGAACTATTGGCAACTTCTAAAGCAATGAACTCTTCAAACACAAATGCTGGTGGTTGGGCAAATAGTCAAATGTATACTTATATACAAGGAACTGTTTGGGAGTGGATTCCAGATGAATGGAAGATGATTATCACACCAGTTGTTAAGAAATCTACAGAAGGTAGTAAAAGCACAACTATCCTTTCTTCTACAGATAACTTGTTTATTCCAAGTATTAGTGAAGTTGATAGTTCTTATGCATCTACAAGTCCTTATAATGAAGAAGGAACCACTTATCCAATATTCACAAACTCTACAAGCAGAAAGAAATTCAAAGTTGGGTCAACCAGTGCCACTTACTGGTGGTTGCGTTCTCCTTTTGCGACTAGCACTAACTACTTCTGGTATGTGAGCACCAACGGCGGCACCAACGACAACAACGCCTACCTCTCTTATGGTGTGTGTTTCGCTTTCTGTGTTTAATCTCAAATCAAATAAAATCTGTGTGCCACTTTTGGCACACATAAAAGGAAAAAAATTATGTCTGTAATTAAAAATAAAAGAAGTGTTTCTGGTGTTCAATTCTTGGATACTGCAAAAGAACTTCAAACATATACAATTAGAACATGTGTGAAATTTCCAAAGAGATACTTCTTTATAATTTCAAACAACATAATTCAATCTGCAACAAAAATTCATGCATTTGTAAAAAGGGGAAATTCAATTTTCCCCACAAATGCAGATGATACGAGATTAAGACATGAACAGTTTGTTCTGGCAGTTGCAGAACTGCAGAACCTTATCTCTCAAATAAACATTGCTTATGATACTTTTCCAATCAAGGAAAATAAAATTATTAAGTGGATGGAACTTATAAAAACTGAAATAACACTTGTTAAATCAGTAATTAAGAAAGATAAAGAGAGATACAAATTTTAGGTTATATCTTATTATTGATTGCAGTGCCACTAACTGGTGGTTGCGTTCTCCTAATACGACTAACACTAACAACTTCTGGTATGTGAACAACAACGGCAACACCAACAACAACAACGCCAACAACTCTTATGGTGTGTGTTTCGATTTCTTATAATATGGCCAGACAAAGTAGCGATATAAAGACTTATATTGTGGTAAGGACATAAATGTCTTGACCATCAGCAATATAAGGTCAGAGTGAAATCAGTGCCAAAAAAGAAAGGAAGATATGACCTTTCTGCTAATAACAGATAAATATATACCTTGATGCAATGCACAGAACGCTTCTTGCATGGTTGGGTGAGTGCCAACCCAATTTCATTGTGATAGCTATGTAATCTATGGCACAATTTGATTATACAAGGTATTAAAGGATAATTATGAACAGTGATGAAAGAAGAGCTGCAAGGTATCAAAGGCGCCAACAAAAACGCCAGAGAAATAAAAATAAGATTGCATGTATATGTGACAACTTTGACCTGGTTTTCACCTTAAGCAATCTTTATGCAGCACACAAGAAATGCATTCTTGGTGTTAGTTGGAAATCTAGCACTCAATTATATAAGGCAAATGCTATATATAATGTATATAATACTTATAAAGAACTTCAAGAAGATAAATTCAAAAGTGATGGTTTCTTTGAGTTTTATCTAAAAGAAAGAGGCAAGGTCAGACAGATTAAAAGTGTGACCATTCGTGAAAGAGTGGTTCAAAGATGCTTATGTGATTTTGCATTGACACCAATGCTCACAAGACAGTTGATTTATGACAATGGAGCATCCAGTAAAGGAAAAGGTTATCTATTTGCCATTAAAAGACTTATAAGGCACTTAAATCACTTCTACAACACACATGGAAACAATGGTTATGTTTTACTGTTTGACTTCTCCAAATTCTTTGATTCTCTCAAACATGAACTGTTGAAGAAGATTTTGTCTAAAACCTTTGAGGACCCAAGAATATTAAAATTGTCTTATCACTTTATAGAAATGTTCGGTGAAAGAGGAATTGGTCTTGGAAGTCAGATTTCTCAAAACCTTGCCTTAATATCAGTCAATGAACTTGACCACTATATTAAAGAGAAATTGAGAATTAAAGGTTATGGAAGATATATGGATGATGGTTATCTAATACATGAAAGCAAAGAGTATCTGCAGAAGTGTTTAGATGATATCAGACAAATCTGTGAAGAACTGGGTGTTATATTAAATCAAAACAAAACCAGGATAGTAAAACTTGAAAAGGGATTCACTTTTCTAAAAATAAGGTTTTTCTTAACACAAACTGGGAGAATTGTTAAAAAGGTTTATCCAAAGAGTGTGACAAGAATGAGAAGAAAACTCAAAAAATTCAAACATCTTGTTGAAGAGGGTAAAATGTCAGAGTTTGATGCATACCAGTCTGTTCAGTCTTGGTTGAGTCATACATTGATATTAAACTCTTTTCAAACAAGAACTTCAATAAAACAACTATACTATAATTTATTTGGAGGGAAATATGTTTTTAAAGATTGTTAAAGGTTCCACTGTTGTGGATGCAGTTGAAAAACTAACTTATGTAAGACAAAACCCAAGAAACAAAACTATTATTATCTGTGACCCAGAATTTGCAAATGGTATTGTTTCAAGTGATGGTTCTGTTATTTGGCATCTTGAGGGTTTGCCAGAGTTCTCTTCTGGGAACTATGAAACTGTTGTTGCAATAGAAGTTTGTGAAGATGAATATAATTCAATCATGAAACAACTATATGCTGGAGAAGAAGTTTCTGAAGAAGTTAGAAAAACTCTAACAACAACAGAAATGATGGATTTGATTGAAAAGTTAACAACAGAAGTCACAGAACTTAAAAAACAACTTGAGAGTAAATAATGAAGAAAACAGTTAAGTTATATACTCAAAGAGTTGTTAATGGTGTGGTTGTTGGTGAATATCAAGACTTCACTGAAAAAGAATTCAAAAAGATGTTAAAAAGTTGTCACAAACAATCAAAAAGTCATCACAAAATTGTTAAAAATAAAAAGAAGTGAGTGTTTTCACTTCTTTTTTTCTGGGGTGGGGTCTTGAAAACTGGCAAAATTTGACATATAATTACACTTGCGAGAGGTGATTATATTATGAGAGGAGTAAATTTTACAGCATATCAAAAAAGAAGAGCTTTGAAGTTGTGGTTGGAAGAAAAACTTCCAATTCAGAAAGTTTGCATGAAGTGTAAGTGTAGAGAAAGAAGTCTCTGGAGATGGAAGGCAATATATGATGGAACCATAGAAAGTTTGGAACCAAAGTCTTGCAGACCTAAAACACCACATCCAAACTCACACACACCAGAAGAAGTTGAAAACATTGAAAAGTTAATTAAAAAGAATCCAAAGTTATCCTACAATGAGTTGTATGGCATTATGAGACAGAAACATGCCTATAGCAGAACTTATTGTGGTTTTTACAGATACATAATAAGGCATAATTTGAGGCCACAAAAGGCATTAGAGAGATATATTCCTAAACCTTATGATACACCAGACATGCTTGGTTATAAGTGGCAAATGGATGTCAAATATGTTCCAGTTCAATGTTATAAGGGTGAAATTATACACAAAGATGATAATAAATTCTTTCAATATACCATGATAGATGAGGCAACTAGAGAAAGGTTTCTTTTTCCATACAAAGAACACAATGTTAGTTCAACATTGGATTTTGTCAAGCGTGCAATTGCTTATTTTGGTTATGCTCCAGAAAGAATTCAGACAGACAATGGTTTAGAATTTACAAACCATAAAGAGAAACACTACAAAGATGGAACCACTATCATGACCAAGAAAGAACATGCTCTAGATATATTATTAAATAAGTTGGGTATTAAACATCAACTTATAAGAGCATACACACCTAGACTGAATGGTAAAGTTGAAAGGTCTCATAGAAGTGACCAAGAAAGTTTCTATAACTATTTAACATTCAAAACACTTCCAGAACTTAAAAAGAAAATGATGAAGTGGAATATTAGATATAACAACAGACCACATTCTGCATTGACCAACAGAGATGGAAAAAGAGTGTGGTGGTCACCAATGGAGAAAAGGGCAGACCTTATAAATCTATTAAATGAGAAAAAAGAAGAATTTGAGAAAGTTAGGTTTATAAAGAACCAAAAACCACTCAAATTTATATATGCAGCTTAATATAAACTAAATTTAGTCTAAATAGACCAGGGCGCGTCCCCTACTAGTAGGGGATAGTTTTTTCATACTTTCTTTTCAAATCATTTGTAATAGAACAACAAATCTGGTATAATGAACATTGATGAATAAGGTTATTCTATCTCCAAAATACTCCCAAAACACCCCAAAAAACACAATTTCACATAAAATTTAAAAAAAATTAAAAAAATTTATGTAAATCGTTTGACATCTATGAATTGTTATGTTAACATAGGATTGACAGTAAGATGTTAATCCTATTTTTATTGATAAGAAAAATATAGGTTCATCCTTACTGGAGAACCTATTTTTTTGTTTTAAAAGGAGGGAAAGTCATGGCAAATAAGAAAGAGAAGAAAGAAAAGACTGTCTATGTTGGTGGCCAAGTGCCAGTTAGCATTCATGCTTTTCTGTGTGACCTTGCACTTAAAGATGACAAGTCATTAAGTGCGGTAATCAGAACTGCTCTTTGTGAGTATGTGGCAAATTTGCAAAAAAAATAAGAAGGGGGATGAAAAGTGAACTTACAAGAAAAAAGAAGAGAAGTTGGACTTGAACAAGCTGACTTGGCAAAGAGAGTGGGAACCAATGCTCCAATGATGAGCAATTTTGAAAACCACAAGTGTATTCCAGTTCCACTAATGCTAAAAGCAATCTGCAGAGAACTAAATTGTGAAATCACAGACATCTATAAACCAGAAGAGATTTATGTTTCTAAACATAAAAGAAAAGGTGCTTTAGATGAAAAGAGTTGCTACAGATTAACTGTGGATTTGCCAAACAAAGCAAGAATGGTGTTCAGTTCTGCAAATCTCAAAAAACATGGTTATAAAAACCTAAAAGACTTCATGTGGCATTGCTATAAATGGTTAGAAAAGAAAATGTCTAACAAAAAAGAAAAAGCCACCGAGCAAGACAGATGCCCAGTGACTCACGAGAATGATATATTTGAAAACATATCTCACCAATAATTATATATCATTCTCCCAAAAAACACAAGTAAAACAAGGAGAATAAATATGGATTTAAGAAAATTTTTATTAGAAAGTGGAGTTTATCCAAACCTTAAAGGTTATAACTTCTTAATTGATGCAGTTAAACTTGTTAAGCAAAACCCGAGTATAACACTAACAAAGCATCTATACCCAACTGTTGCTAAATTACATAATACAACAGCATCTAAAGTTGAAAGAGCAATGAGACATATTGTTTCAACTAGAATTAAACTATCAAATTATAAAAAGATTGGCATTGAATCAATACCAACAAATGGTGAATTTATATGGTTCTTTGCAGTTATAGGGGGAAAGAAGAATGGATAATCGTATGAAAGACTTCTATGAAAGTCAAATCAAAACAAGTGAAACAAAAATCAAACTTATGGAAGCTGGTTTGAAGGCAATGATGTCAAATCCAGATAACATTGAAGTTGAAACATTAGGTTCCTTTGTGAATGCTATAAACAATGAGAGAGCATCACTTATAAGTGCAAAAAAGAACCTAGAAGAACATATTTCTGGTGTTGCCAAGAAAAGACAAGAGGCAAAAATCAAACTAGGAATTGTTGGGGTGATGTATGAGTAAGACATTCACTTATTCAAGACAATGTGGCCCAAGCAGTTATTCAGAATATACAGATGAAGAATTCTATGATGAAGAAGACTTTGAATATGAAGTTAGTGCAGAAGAAATTAGAGATGCATTGACTGAACTTATATTTGATGACTACTTTGCAAAGGTTCCAGGTCTTAAGGAAAATAAAGATGCAGTAGCAGAAACAAAAAAAGCAATCAAAAATTTAATTTGGGATAATGACTTTGAAGATGACTTGTCAGATGCCTATGAAGATGAATTGAAAGACTACTTCCAAGAAGATGCCTTTAATTCATTGGATGATTAGCGAGGTGGAACATGAAAGATTTGACAGTATATCACAAAATGACTGCATCTACTTCAGAGTTAATCAAGACAGTTAACACTGAAATTGGATTTAAGTGTTGCACACCATTTGCAGTTAGAGCTATAGAAGCATTAAATGATTTAGGAATTAAAACAGAGTCTGAAGCAAAGAAAGCAGCAAATGTTTTCTTGGATAACCTACAAACATTGTTTCAAGGCGGTATCACTTCAGAAGACTATGACAAAATTGACTTTGTTAAAAGAGGCAAAGTCCTAACCGTTTCTGCTAGAGTTCAAGCACTTATAAGGGCATTTAGAAAGAAAGGTTATATGTTAATAGATACAATTATCCCAGTTCCAGAAGGTGATGATGTCTATTTTGAAGAAAACTACAAAGATGGTGTTGGTATCATCTACCTAGTAAAAGATAAAAGAATTAACACTGACAGAGAAATAACTGCAGAAAGACTTGTTGGCAACTATTTTAATAAGTTCATCTGCAGATTAGAGTTAAGAGAAGTTAGCACTGGCAGAACCATAATGACTGTATCTGAAATGTCAAACCAAGAAGTTATGTTTGCTCAAGCAGCTTCAGACAATGGAATATTCCTTTCTGAATGGAAGGAAGTCACAGACAAAAATGGAAACATTGTTTATAAAGACAAGGCAAATACTCAACCAAAGAAATACAAGGTTATTTATGATGGAAGTAAAGGCACAGATGTCAAATACAACACAGATGCAATGTGGGTCAAATGGACTTCAGAAATGGTTAAAAAGACTGTTATGAGAAGGGCATTGAAAAATATCAAAGAAACCATTCCAGAATTGGCATCCACCATTATGGCATTTGATACAGAGTTTATTCCAAGTGAACCTACAGAAAACAATGACAACAATGTTATTGAAGTTGATGGTGTAAATAACTTTGATATAGATTTAAACAATTTAACAGAAGAACAACAACAAGATGTTCAAGACTGTTATGAAATTTATTGTCAAAACCCAGAAAATGCAAAGTTAGATGCTGAAAGATGCAAAAAGTTATATGAAGAAGGTGTTCCAATCAATCAGATTATAAATGAAAACTATGCAGAATTGGTTAATTTGGCAAAATCAAAAAATACTTATCCTTTAGTTGAAAATATTCTCAAGGGGGTTCCTTATGAAAAAAATGAAGATTAAACAAGGAACCAGAGCATGGGAAAATGCAAAGGAAACAAGGATTGGCAGTAGTGAAGTGTTTGATATTGTTAGATATTATGCTACAGATACAGAACTTCAAAACTGTGGACTTGATGCAAAAAAGTTTAAGGAAGAACTTCCTTATGTGACAACTTGGTCACTTTATCACAAATTATTAAGTGATGGTCTATATCAAAAAGCAATATTAGACCCAGCACTTGGTGAATATGGACTTGCTATGGAATCTTATGGACTTAAGTTATTGCAAGAAAATCGCAACAACAAACTTAAGAAAGGTCAAGTTTATATCTCTGACAAACTTATAGCATCTTTAGATATAAGCGGAATCAGTGAAGAGATAGATGTAAGAGAATTTGACTATGGAAATGGCAGAATTAGAGCTGGTCAAAAGTTTGTTTGTGAACAAAAGACTATATCTCCATACAAAGACACATTGCCACTTAAATATATAATTCAAGCACAATACCAAATAACAATGTCAAGACACAACTTCTTCATGTTGCAATTGATGATGTTGGAAAATGACACAGAGTTTGAAAGGGGGAAAATTGTTGCTTTAGAAAGAACAAACAAGAAGAAATTTCTTGAATATGTAAAAGACAAAGTGAAAGTTCAATATGTGTATTTTAATCACAATGAGGCACTTTCACAACTAATCAAGGTTTGCTTGGATAGATTCTTCAAAGATGTTGAAGACAGAAAGGAACCAATGCCATTCATTCAAGTAGACAAGGTTAACAACATTCTTATTTCTATCAGACAAAATTCATTCTATAATCCAGACTTAACAAAAGAGTTTGATTTGACTGAATATGCAGATGCCAAAAAGCAATGTGATGAAGCAGATAAAAATAAGAAAGCAGCAATGCAAAAAATTATAGAATTTGCAATGCAAAATAATTGTAGTAGATTTGTTAGTCAAAGTGGTCATTCTGCAATGTTTTCTACAGATGGAAAATTCTTATTAAAACAACCAAAGGAGAAACCACATGATTAAATTAAGACCTTATCAAGATAAGGCAGTCACATTTGCAGTTGATAATCTATTTAATGTTAAAAATTCATTGATAGTTGCTGGAACTGGTGCAGGGAAGACAATTATGCTATCAGAAGCAATAAGAAGATTTACAACTGCTTATAAGTCAAAATTTGATAGGTTTCCACACACTTTAGTTCTGGTTCATAGAAATGAAATCCACAACCAAAACTTAAACAAGTTTAAGATGGTTGCGCCAGACATCCCAACAAGTGAAATTGTTGCATCTAGGAAAAGCATTCATGGATTAGTTCATTTTGGAATGGTTCAAACAGTTATGAACATTGTGGAGAACTTGCCAGCATTTGACTTAATTGTTGTTGATGAAGCTCATCACAGCATGGCCAGTTCTTATCTAAATATTATAAATAAAAACAAAGAGAAACAAGTCAATAAAGATGAAACCTACATTTTAGGTGTTAGTGCAACACCAAATCGTGGAGATAAAGTTCCTTTAATTGAATTGTTTGATAACTACTACCAGATAACAACTAAATTCCTTATAGATAGTCATTATCTGGTAAGACCTAAATTTGTTGACTTAACACCAAAGTTTGGTCAAGAGTTTGGTCATATTGCTAAAAATGTAGATTGGGAATCTGCAGAGTCATTTGAGTTTATAAACAAATTGGTTGATGACTATTTGGCAAACAAAGAACCAGGAAAATCAATAATATTTGCTCCAAACCATAAGATTTGTCAGTTGATTAAAAATGCACTAGAAAGCAAAGGCAGAACACCAGCTTATCTAGGCAATAACATTTCAGATGATGAAAGAAGTTATGAACTTGAAAAGTTTGAAACTGGTAGTTCTGAAGAACTTATCAATGTTGATATTGCAACAGAAGGATATGATTATCCAGAATTAAGAAATGTTGTTGATTTTGATACCAATGGAAATGAAACACAATGGATTCAGAAAGTTGGTAGGGGTTTAAGAATTGCTCAAGGCAAAACCGGATGCACTGTTCTAGATTTTGGTGGAAACTTGCATCTATATCCAGATGTTGAAGTTGATGTCAATCTAGAAGGTGAATTCAAAGCATCTAAAGGTTCCAAGTTAAAGAAAGAAGATTTCTTTATAAAGAAAAGTGAGAAACCAAAAGAAGAAGTTGTGTATGTTGAAAAACAAGAGTTTACACCATACTCACAACCAATCGGATGGGAATCACTCAATGATGAAGAAGTTGGAATTGTTTATTCATTAAGTGGCAGTAATAGGGATGCTATTGTTGTTAAAACTGGTGATAAATTTACATTATTTACTGGAAACAAGACAAACATTGTCAAGACATTAACAGGCACATTTAATGAGTGTATCACTAAAGGTGATGAATATGTAAAGGAGACCAGTTCTGAAGTTTGGCAAGAAGAAAGACTTATTAGCAAAATGCAAATAAAGAAACTTTCTCCCAAGTATCCAACAATGACTTTAACATGGCATTCTGCAAACTGCATTATATGTTGGGAATGTTGGAGAAAGGTGGTGCTAAATGAAATTCAGAGCTAAAAATCTAAATGCCAAAAAACTATTAAATGGCAACACAGAGTTTTCTATGGAAGTAGAAGACAAACAAAATAGACTTATAAGTCAATTAAATGCCCAAAAACAACTACTTAACTCTGACCTTGAAGTTGGTATTGATAAATGGAGAAACAAGAGAAGTGGTGGTCATAACAGACTATTCTGGGATATGTGTGGATATTTATCAGACCATATCAATGACCCAACAATAACTCAAATGACCATTTATAGAGACCTTATCAGAGAATATGGTGTTTCTACTATTTATCCAGTTGAAGATGAACTATTAGATTTGGTTATTAGAGACTGGGAAAATAGGGGTGATGGTTGGTTAACTCAAAAACAAAGAAAGAGCAGACTTGATGGGAATAGAACAAATGTCAAGTTCTGGTTTGGAAGTTCCATTTATGACTCCAAGCAGTTCTGGAAGATTGTTGAAGGGTTGAAGATGGCATGTAGAGACAATGGTCTTGACATAACACATTATGACCAACAAATGCAACTTTGCATTAAAGAAATGGAAGAAAAAGAGAAACTTGAAAAGGAGAAAGCACATGGGAATAATTAGAGACAGTTTTGTAATGTTTAAGAATTGGTCTGAAGCTATTGAAGCACTCCCAGAAGAATATCAATTGGAAACTTACAAAGCATTGTCAAAATATGGTCTTACTGGTGAGATGCCAGAAGATATATCTCCAGTGACAAAAGCAATACTTATAAGTTTCTCTAAAGGCATGGAAAACAACATTGCCAGATATAATGCAAGTGTTGAAAATGGGAAGAAAGGTGGAAGACCTAAAAAGGAACAACCTAGTGAAGAAAATGAACAACCCAGTTGTGAAAATGAAAACCTAGAAAAACCTAGAAAAACCCAAGAAAACCTAACTGAACCAAACCATAACCTTAATGTTAATGTAAATGTTAATGATAGTGTTAATGTTAATGAGAATGGAAATGATAATGAGTTTAAGTTAGTTAATAAATTAAAAAAAATAAATTGTTTTGAAAGTTATGATATAACGCACACATGCGCGAGAGTTCCAGAAAAATCTCAAGAAGAAAGATGGCCTTACTTGAGTTATTATAAGGAATTCTTTGATTGGCAATTTGGAGACACTATCTGGAGACAGTTAGGACTTGAAATTGTTGACACTATGGTTGAAGCAAAACAACAAGCAGAAACAGAAGAAGGTTTGAAGTTTAATCAAAAGAGATACTTCCTATATGACATCTGTCAAATGTTTGCAAAGGTTGATTGTGACCACTTCAGAAGTATCATAACCCAATTAAGATTTAATGATGAAATCAGGAATAGACCAACTTACATTCTTGGATGTCTTGAAAGGGCATCATGTGACAAGTTTAATAAAACAACTCAAGAAGAGATGAAGAAGTTTATTGAAGATTTGGAGAAACAATCATGAAATCTAAAAGAAGCAAGGCGTGTGACATCCCACAAAAAGTAAAAGATAAGGTTTGGGAAAGAGATGGGTTCTACTGCATCAAATGTGGCAATCCACAAGCAATGCCAAATGCACACTATATCTCAAGAGCTCATGGTGGACTTGGAATTGAAGAAAACATAGTCACACTATGCCAAAAATGTCATGACATTTATGACCACTCACCATCAAGACCAGAATTCAGAGAATATATTAAAAATTATTTAAAAAATAAATACCCAGATTGGGATGAAAAAAAATTAGTTTATAGGAGAAAAAATTATGAAACTTTTTAAAAGTAAAATTGATAAATTGGCAAGTGAGAAAAGACACTTAAAAATTAAACAACAAAACATTAAAGACAGAATGCATGAAAAAAATTCTGCAATCGAAACCAAGTTAGCAAAACTTGAAAACAAAGCTCAATACCTTAAGGAAGTTGCAGACAAGCAATGTGTTGAAATAGATAGACAACTACAAAAAATCAATAGAGACATTGAAAGTGAACAAATCTATGTTAACAGTGTTGCTGATGCTGAAAAAGAAGTTGTTAAAACATCAGCTAGAAAATAAATCAACAAATTAAGGGGTGTGTATGTGCATTGTGAGTGAAGAACTAAAACAACTATATTTAGACAATGCTCCAGGATTGGTTGGTTGGTATATTAAAAGACATAAAGATGCCAGCATATACTTTGACACCTTTGAAGATATGAGACAAGAACTTTTGCTTTCTGTGTGGGAGCAACTTCCACTATATGATGCCACTATAAGTAAGTTTTCAACTTATGTTGTGGTGGTCTGTAAGAGTGTGGTTTCCCACAAAATAAGTTTTGCCAACAGAGAGAAAAGAAAAGGGTCTTCCAATCTGTTAAGTCTTAATCAAGAACTTGCAGAAGACTTCACTTTGATGGATATCATTGGAAGAGATGAAGACCCTTGTGATGCTCTCTGCAGAAAGGAAAAAATGGATAATATTAAAAAAATGTTGAGTCCATCCGCTTATGCATACTACATAGATGGTTATGAAGTAAAAGAGATTGCTACATATCAAAATAAAACAGAAGGAGCAATAAGGTCATCAATTAGAAGAGATTTAATTAAAATTAAAAGGGAGATGGGAAAGGAGAAGTGCAGCTATGAACCAGATTAGTTTCTTTGATGGTAAACACCAGTTCAAGATAACAAACAAAATCAGACTTATTGAGCTGTTTGCTGGATATGGTTCTCAACACTTTGCCTTAAAATATCTTGGAATAAATGCAGAAAGTTATAGAATCTGTGAATGGGCAGTCAAAAGCATTCAAGCATATAAGGATGCACATTTCCCAGATGACAACACAGATTATTCTGCAGACCACAGTATTGAATTTGTTATAAACAGACTTTTCAAGTGGGGTATAAGTTCAAACTATAATGAACCTATGACTAAAGACCAAATCAAGAGAATGGGTGAACAAAAGTGTAGACAAGTCTACAACAACATAAAAGCAACCCACAATTTGGTTAATATCCAACAAGCAAAAGCATCAGATTTCAATATTGTTGATAAAGATAATTTTACATACATCTTAACCTATTCATTTCCTTGCCAAGACTTGTCAAAAGCGGGTCTTGGAAAAGGGATGGAGAAAGGCAGTGGAACTCGTTCTGGAATGCTTTGGGAAGTTGAAAGAATTCTTGAAGAATGTCTGGAGGGGGGGGTATTGCCACAGGTGTTGTTGATGGAAAATGTTCCAGATGTTATAGGAACCAACAACATCAAGCATTTTGCTAGTTGGTTGGCCAAGTTAGAAAGTTTTGGTTATCACTGCTATTGGAAGGTTTTGAATGGCAGAGATTATGGCATACCACAAAACAGAGAAAGATGCTTTATGATTAGCATTCTTGGTGACTATCTGTATGAATGGCCACAAACAGTGCCACTTACAAATAAGTTGAGGGACCTACTTGAAGATGAAGTAGATGAAAAATACTATTTAAGTGACAAGATGTTAGCATATTGCACAGATATGACCAATAGGAATGGTTTTGTTCGTGGAGAAAGGTTTAGTCCTATAGACACAGACAAAAAGGATTATGGTTATGCCATAACAACATCCGCCGGTCAAAGACCTACAGATAACTTCATTATTATAAAAGGCAAGGAATGTCCTATTGTTAAAGATAATGAGAATTATATCCAATGGAAACAAGAAGGACTGCTTGATAGTGACTGCAGAGCTTGGAGAGATGACAAGGTTAGTGGAACATTAACAACTTCAGACAAACAAAAAGTTCTGGAGAATCAGTCTCTTAAGAAACAACTATGCAATGATTTGATTGCTAGTGGTAAGGTCAAGGAAAATGATGTTATCAGACACAGTTATTCCAATAGTAGGATGAAAGAATGGGAAACTAGGGGTTGTGAGACCAACAACATGTCTCCAACACTTGACACCAGATGTGATTGTCTTGGTGTTGTAAATAACTGTAGAATTCGTAAATTAACACCTAAAGAGTGTTTTAGACTCATGGGTGTAAAAGATGAAGACTTTGAAAGAATTGCAAAAAATCAAAGCAATGCAAGTCTTTATCACCTTGCTGGAGACTCCATCATTGTGGATGTTCTCATGGCATTATTCAAACAAATAGTTTAATTGGAGAAATTATGAAGAAATTCAAATCAGACTGTGGTTATATAGTTTATGAGACCACACCAAGAGAATGCATAGAAATAACAAATGGTTTTGGAATTTGTGATATGTGTGCAAAAACAGACAAAGTCATCTATTTGGTTCCAGTATTAAATCATGCCTTTTGCCAGAAGTGTTATGATGATTGGAATGGAAGAGCAATCTTCTATGAAGATGATTTGTGGTTTGAAGAGTTTTATGCTCGTATCTGGGAAGATATGGCCAAAAGAAAGAAAATTGACTTGGTGGAGATAAGGTAATGAAAAAAATATTCTGTTTCTGGTGTGACAATGAAGTTGAGAAAGATGGTCAACTTTGCCCAAACTGTCAGAAAAGATATAACCAAACACAAAAAGAATATGAACAGATAGATAAAGAATATAAAGAACTATTTGGCAATATGGACTGTAAAGGCATGATTGAGTTTGTTAGAAACAAAGACAAGAAAATCAAAGAGTTGGAAAACTTAAACAAAAAACTCAAAGACTATTATTGGGATGAAGTAAACAAACTTGATGAGTCATACAACAAAGACTTGGAAGAAAGGATTGAAGAGATAGAAGACTTAAGAAATGCCTTAAGATTGGCATGTGAAACATTCTGTTCTGGTTCACATCCAGAAATAAGATTGATAATACAAAATTATGCACTTATAAGTGGTGTAATGGAGTATTTTATACAGAAAGCAAAGGAGAAACCATAATGAAACAAAAACTAAAGAAATTCTGGCAATGGATGAAGAAAGAAATCTTCAACAAACAAATGTTATTATGGTTTGTTATTGCAGAGATTATATTCTGGTTGCCTTGCATTATAGGTGCCATTCTTGGAATGTTGGTGAATGGATGGTTCTGGACTATCTGCACAGTTTATATTGCTTTTTGGGTTGCTCCACTTACACCAGCTATTCCACTTCAACTAGGTTTAACCTATGGGTTAAAGAAACTTGCAGACTTAATCAAAAAGAAGAAAAAAGGAGAAAGTGATGAAAATATCAGAAATGAAGAAAATTCTTAAAGAAATGAAAGAAATTTGCAACTTTAAGGATAGTGAGACTGAAATCAATGTAAGGTCAAGAAGTGCAGACCCAATGTTCTATGATGAAAGGGTTTCTATAAGAACAACAATAAATGGCATTCATGTTGCTTTAGATAAAGATATCAATAAAAGCAAGAGAATGTCACCAGTAGAGGAGATGAAGTATGGCCAATTCTCAAATCGAAATTAAAGAACTAGACACCAGGATTATTAAATACAGACTAGCAGACAAGAAAAATGGTGCGGTGATTTATTACACTTTAGATTTGGATAAATACCAACTATCTATTCAAGGTGAAGTTAGTGGTTCTTATAAGTGGTGTGAAACACCAGAGAGTGAGAGTTTCTTGGAGCTTATGGTGAGATGTGATAAATGGTATTTAATGAACAAATTATTCAATAAGGTGTTTGATTGCAACAAGTCTATAAAAAATGTCAAAAGATATATCAAAGAAAATTATAGGTTCTGGGATAAAGAAGAAGAAAAAGAAATTTTTAATGATTTATCTGAAATTGACACCAATTCTGCAGAAATGTGTATGGATAAAGTGTTTGAAGTGTTAAACGCACATCCTAAAGGTTGGGATACTTATGAAATCTGTTGTTGTATGGAAGACTCTTATAAATATTGGGATGAAAAAGCAATCTCATATTTCTGCAACAATATCAAACCTAAATTAAAGAAAAAGATAGGAGAAAATCAACATGGCGCTATATGATGAATTAACAAACCTTTATGACCAGGACCTACACAATATTGACCAAGATGCTCCCAACATGAAAGTCTTCAACTTTCTTCAGAGAAACAAAGAAAACATTGAAGACATTGAAAAAGAATATCTTGACTGTATCAAAGAGGCAGATAAGAGAACAAAACTCAAATTAACCAAAGAACAAGTCAGAGTTCTGGAGAACACTTTCAATTGGGCATTAAACCTATTAGAAGAAGAGACAAAGAAAAACTACATTGTCATCCAGAATAAAGATGGTGTGTTTGAAAAGTTTGACTTTGAGACAGAGTCTAAAAAGATAGAAGAATTATTTGATTATTTTAGACAGAACACAGAAGTGGTATAGGAGACAGAGTAAATGAAAGGTTCATATATTGCAAGTTTAATAGTTGTAAACAGTTTTTTGTTGATTGCTTTAATAGCTAATATAGTATTTACATATTGCCCAAACATCCACCAGGCATTTCAAAATGCAACTGGAACATCTGGTTCCTTGATTCCATTTTATCATTATTGGAAATATTACATAGTTCAAGTTGTCCTATCTCCAATATTAGCATTATTATTCACACCACTTATTTATTTAGCAATTAAAGGAGATGAAGATGTTGAAAAATAAAATATTAAAATGTATTATCTCAATATTGGCATGTTTTATATGCTTTGCACTATTCTTTGTTATCTACTGGGCAGTTAATTATGGTACTGCTCCAAACTGGATTTTGAGTATATCTATGAGTGGAACTATTGCATGTGTTCCATTACAATTATGCCTTTGTTTATTAGATTAAAAACACATAAAAACACATAATTTTTGACTTTTAAAAACAAAATTTAAAATTTTGAGTAATAATGTATGTGTGTGAATTAACAGGTTAGCAAAATGCTAACTTGTTTTTTATTAAGGAGAAGACTATGGGCAGAGGGAATGTTAACAACTTAATAGTGCCAAGCTCGGAAGAAGCTCGGAAGAATGGCTCCAAAGGTGGAAAAGCAAGTGGAGATTCTAGAAGAGAAAAAAGAAAACTTCAGAATGCATTGCAAAAACTACTCGCTGGTAAATTTCAAGTAGGTGAAGAAGAGAAGAAACTTGGTGGATATGAAGCAATTGCTCAAAGCATGATACTTTCAGCAATCAATGGAAATGTCAAAGCTGCAACATTCGTAAGAGACACAATTGGTGAGAAACCAGTAGATGTGCTTGACTTGGAAAACAAAGACAACAATGTCACTGGAATTAAAATCAGTTTTGTTAATAAATCAAATCCCAACAAGGGAAAAGAGAAAGACCCTAAAATAGTTGGAGACTACACACCACCAAGTAATACAGAGGGATAATAAATGGAATTAGAGATTGAAGTTCCAGAAGTCTATGAACCATCTTTCAATGACTTAAATGATGAATGGTGCAAAAAGAATTTCTGGTATTCACCAAGAACTTCATGGAAATCTTCTGGTCTAGGAAGAATAATTCTTCTCTACTATAATCTATTCCCTAACTATGATGTCTGTATTGGTGTAGACAGTTTGTCAAATGCTGGTGAAGGTGTTTTGAGTGAGTTTCAAGCATTCATTGAGAGTGAAGGACTTAATGATAACCAAGAGTGGGTTATAAGTCCTAAATGCATGTATAAGAAAGGCAGAAGAAACCAAGTCAGAGTTTATCCAGTGCAGACAACTAAAAGAACAGATGTCAACACTACAAAGTCAAAGAAACTTATAAGACCAATAAGTTTGTTCATAATGGATGAAGTTCAGAAACTTCACAATAAAGAAATCTTGCTTAACTGTCTATCAACATTCTTAAGACAGATGAAAGCAGGTCATAGTAAGGTTATCCTTGCTGGAAACCCAGATAGGTCTGCAATGTGGTTTACAGAGTTTTACAAAGCAAAACTTGATGACCCAGAATGGACTGTGTTGAGTCCTACATACATGGATATCATTGAGTGGATTCCACAAGCACTTAAACATGAAATTGAAGACCTAAAGAAAAATGACCCTATTTCCTACAAACAAATCTATCTAGGAGATTTGGATGCTGCAGGTTGGGAAGTGGTGTTCCACTCATTCATTGAGAGATACCACTATATAGACAGAAGAGTTTTAATGGAACTTGACAAGAAGAAAGGTTTCAGTGCATTGATTAACATGATTTTAATTGGTGTGGATGATGCAGAAAGTCAAGATGCCATTGCAGCTTCTTCAATAACAGTGCATAAAGATGGTTCATTGAGAGTTCAAGAGAGTTTCTACCTATCTTGTAAAGAACAACCAGTGAAACCAGCACTAACACAAAGATGTGAAATGATTATTAAATACCTAGATTATATAAATGCTCATTTCAATCCAGAACATAGATTGCCAATATTTATGACATTTGACTGTGCATCTGGAATGTATAGACAAATGAAAGTTATGGCAACCACAGACAAGAACTACATGAGATGGAGAAATGTTCACTTATTTGCCTACACAGACAAAGGTGACAAAGAAGACCAACTTGATGAAGTTAATGCTGCATTTGCTAATGGAATTCTAACAATAGTCAATGTTGACCATTATAGTCCACAATATTCAAATGCAAAACTGGTAGAACAAACAAAAGCATTGAGACTTCTGGAGAATAAGAAGATTGACCCTACCATACCAAATGACTGCACAGATGCATTGCAATATGCAGTTATGACTGTATTGAGAAATCCTTACAGTTTAACATTCCCACAAAGAAGAGCAAGGTATGAGCAAGACCAATCACTTGATGTTCTTATTGAGAGAATTATCAAACAAGACAGAATCAATCTCATGCAAAAACCAAATTAGGTTTTATATGCCTTAAAATAAGTCTTTAACAACATTCGTTGAGTTGGTGGAGAACCCTTAAAGATGAGGTGGCGGCATTAGATATAAAACAAAAAACTATAAAAGGAGAAAATTTATGGATAAACTTGAAGAACTTAAATCAATGTTGAAAGAATTATCCCCAGAAGAGATGGAACAGTTAAAGTCTTTCATTGCTGAAGACAAAACTGAAGAAACACCAACAGAAGAAGCAGAACAAACTTCTGAAACTGTTGAAGAAACTGCAGAAGGAACTACAGAAGAGAAATCTGAAGAAGTTGCTCCAACAGAAGAAACAACAGAACCAACAGAAGAAACTTCTGAAACTACTGAAGGTGAAACTTCAGAAGAGTTGCCAGCAGAAGAACAAACATCTGAAGAACCAGCAGTTGATTCAGATGAGACTGCTCCAGCTGAAGAAGAACCAGTTATGGAGAAAGTAGACACAGATGAGGGCCCAGCATCTGAAGAAACTGAAACACCAGAAACTGAAACTTCTGAAACTACTGAAGAGACACCGGTTAATGAAGATGATGCCTTAATCATGAGAAAAGGTGTAGAACCATCTCCAGAAGAAACTGTTGCCACTTCAGAAAACATTACTGCTGATGATGGCAGTGAGATTCCAATTGATTATAAACAAATCATTGAGGGTCAAAATGCCAAGATAGCTGCACTTGAGGCAGAAAATGCCAGTCTAAAGAGTAGGTATGAGGGAGCATTCGGTTTCTCTGCAAAACCATCTGCGCCTGGCAAAGTAAATCCACTTTATGATGATGCAATAGATAATATTCGTTTTCATAAATAACCAAAAATCAAAAAATAAACAAAATTAAAGGAGAAAAACTATGGGATTATTTAGTTTAAATAACCAAGAAGTTGCTAGAAAAGTTTCTAGAACAGTTTACAAAAACTTATACCAAGACATCATCCACAAAGAAGGTTTTGGTATTACAGACAAATTTATTACACCTGAACAAACTACTGCTGCAATGGTAGACATTTATGTTCCAATTCCTATTGCAAGTAAGTTCAGAATGAGAGGAGCAGAAACAAATGGTCTTTGGGCTAACACTGAAAACCTAGTGAATGAAAAAGGTCAAAGAAAACATGTGCTTTCTAAAAGATTCTCTATTGATATCTTAAAGAGATATGACACCAACATTGCAGTATCTGAAGATGAAGTTGAAGGCATGAATTCAGATATCAATGAAGGTTTTGAACAAATTTGTAAAGAGCAAATTGAACAAGATATTGCTATCAATATCAATGCTTATACATTTGCATCTCAAATTTATTCATTCATTGTTGACAGTTTCGGTGACAATCCAACTGCAGAAGAAATCAAAAATGCAATTGAGATTTACACTTATGACCCAACAAATAAAACTATAGCTACAAGAGCATTCAGACTTTCTAATGCTAAAGTTAGCAAAGGTGATTCAAAACTTTATGCAGGATACTATCCAGCAGACAAGAGACAAGCATTCTTATTTGACCCTACATTCCTAGTTGACTTGCAAGATACAAATGCATTATCAGCATCAGATGTAGCAACAAGAATGGCTGCTCAAGGTGGTTTAAATGCATTCACTGGAGAAAAGAAAACAGTTGCAGATTTCCAATCTGGTTATGTAGGTTGGTTAGATGGAATGCCATTATATGAAGTATTGCAACAAGTTAAAGATGCAATCTACTGGTATCTTGGTGTTGGTGATAATGCATCAGTTAAAGCATTGTTAGAACAAATGTCAGCACTTATTGCTCCAGCAAATGCTACACTTCGTGGTTTGAGACCTACATCATTCAAGACTGTAGATGACCCAGACACACAAGGTGTTATCATCCAACCTAAAGTTAACATGGGTGTTCGTTGCTTAAGCGGTAATTCATTGAAAGCAATCTTCAGTGGTTCTGACTTTGCAGACATCACAAAAGCAACAGCAAGCATTAAAACTATTCGTGATGCTATTAAGGGTAAATTCAAACTTCCAAACTTGGCAGATGAACATGACCCACTAATTGGTGCAGACAGCACCATTAAAACTTATGCAGATGGAACTCAAGATGCTCCAGTATCTGGTGAGACTCCAGCAGAAGTTTAATCTAACTCAAGGAGAATAATATGTTAGTTGAAACTATCAAAGACTATACAGACAAAGAGACTAAATTAGTCTTCAAAACTACAGATAACTGCACAATCAGAAGAGTGAGTGATGTTCGTGGAGCAGAACTTATTGCAGCTGGTGTGGTTGTAGAAGTTAAACCAGAAGATGAAGTTAAATCTGAAGTTGAAACAAAGTCTAAATCTAAATCAAAGAAGAAAGATGAAGTTAATGCTGAAGATAAGACTCCAGAAGATGTGTTTGTTGGTTCCAATGGGAACTTTGAAGATGAATCTGTTGAAGAAACATCTGGAGACACTCA
>JAFTMY010000085.1 GCA_017452165.1 Clostridia bacterium
ATTTAAAATTTCATTAGCAGACAATCCTTTCCAATCTAGTGTATCTGTATCCCATTGAATAGTTTTAAGACCAAGACCTGTTGCAACATTTATTAAATTATCGTTATAATCTCCAAATGGTGGTCTAAAATACTTAACATCTTTACCTGTAATATCTTTTATAAGATTCATTGAAACAGAGAGTTCTTCCTTTATTTTTTCACTTGATAAAGTGCTCATTTTAGGGTGTGTGTTAGAGTGTGTTCCAATATCAAGCCCCGCATCATCTATCATTTTCACCTTATCTTTATTTTCTTCAATCCAAAAACCTACTAAAAAAAATGTTCCACCAACATCATTTTCTTTTAAAATTTGAACTATTTTTTCTGTTTTATCCGAACCCCATGCAGCATCGAAAGTTAATGCGACTTTTTTTTCATTTGTTTCAACGCTGTAAATTGGAACAAGTCTTGAAGCATAACCAAAATATATTGAGCCCGCGTTTGTTATAGAAACTATAACTGCTATTAAAACTGCTGTAATGGAAAGCATAGAAAATGTAAAAAATGTTTTAAATTTTGTGCAAATAATATTCATACAAAATACTCCTCTATTTTAATAAATTAAGTAGCAAAAATACAAAAAGTAAAATTTATTATTATGTAGTAATAAATTATAAAATGTCGAATAATATCTAAACTGACATTTTATCGCCCTTATATTTTAATTATATTTATAATCATTTAGATTTATGACAAAAATATTTCATAAATTTTTATTAATTTAATAATTAAACTTAATAAAAAAATTCATGAAAAAAATAGCAAAAATGCTATTTTTCAATTAATTTATTTTTAAGTTGGGAAATAATTTTTGTTTCCATTCTTGATACTTGAACTTGAGATATTCCAAGCATTTCAGCAACCTCTCCCTGAGTTTTTCCACGATAATATCTAAGTAGAATAATTTTTCTATCCTTTTCTTCTAGTTCTAAAATTGCATTTTTTAGTATAATTTTATCAAGCATTTCGTCACTTTTATCAAAGACTGCAATTTTATCTATAATATTTTGACTATTTGGATTATCTTCATCAACTTTTGCATGAAGAGAAATTAATTGTTGTCCTGAATCAAGTGCAATTATAACATCTGCCTCTTCAACATTAAACTCTTTAGCGATATCTGTTATTGTTGGAGTTTCGCCTGTTTTAGTTCTTTGCTTTTCAATAAATGCCTTAGCCTTAATAAGAAGAGTTTTAATTGACCTTGAAACCTTAATACTACCATCATCTCTTAAAAATCTTTTTATCTCACCTGCAATCATTGGAACAGCATAAGTTGAAAATTTAACATCAAAATTTTCTTTAAAATTTTTAATTGCTTTTAAAAACCCAACACAACCTATTTGATATAAGTCATCATATTCAACACCTTTATTAAGATAACCCTTAACAATAGACTTTATAAGAGGAAAGTTGCCATTAATTAAAATATTTGTTGCCTCACTATCACCATTTTTTGCTTTTTTTACAAGTTCATTTGTTTGACTTAGATCTATTGGCTTATATTCTTCCATTTACTAATTTACACCTAACCCTTAATAACTTTTTGCATACGAACAATAAGACCACTAGGCGAGTTCTTTTTTACCTCTAAAAAACTCATAAAAGAGTCCATTAAAGTAAAACCCATACCAGAATGTTCTTCATCAGACTTGGTTGTAAAAAATGGTTGAAGTGCCATATCAATATCTTTTATACCTACACCTTCATCAGTGATTTTTATATCAATAATATTCTTTTTTATTCCTGCCTCTAAAATAATTTTTCCTCCCTTATCTTCATAGCCGTGAACAATTGAGTTTGTTACTGCCTCGCTTACAGCAGTTTTTATATCATTAATTTCAGAAATTGTTGGTTTTAATTCCATACAAAATAATGCAACTGTTCCTCTTGCAAAACTTTCATTTACTTTTTTTGCCTCAAACTCAAGTTTAAAATAATTGTCAAATTCCATAATTATCTCCTTTAACTCACTTTCGGAATAATTTGATATATTCCACTCATTTCAAAAATTCTATTTACATAAGAAGTTGGATTTTTTATATACATATTTATATTATTTTTTGAAAACTTGTTATATCTTCCAAGAAGTAAACCTATACCCGTGCTATCCATAAAAGAAACATTTGAAAAATCTAAAACAAGTTTTGTTTTATTTGTAATGTTAGTATTTAACTGATCATCGAGAGATATACGAACATACTCAGCAGAACATTCATCAAGTTCTCCATAAAGTTCAGCATAAATACTATCATCTTTGTTTAAGTATTTAATCTCCATAAAATTTCCTCCTCTATAAAATGATAACACAATTCTGTATAAAAAAAATTAGACAATAACTAAAATTAAGTCTACTTTTGTCTAATTAACTCACATAACCATATTTGTTTTTTTTTAATTATTAATATTACTATTGTTATATATTTTTCTTAAAATATTGCTATATATTTTTCATAAAAAAAACTAACAATCTTTTTAGATTGTTAGTTTTTTATCTTATTGTAATTCAATAAAGTTTGAGGAATTGATTGAAAGTTCAATAGAAAGATTTGTTTCTTTACTTTCAACAATTCTTGTAATATTAAATATTATTTTATCATCGGTAGTTTTAACTGCAAGAAGTATATCATTAACATCATAATTATTATTTACTTCATAAGTAGTATTTCCAATTTTAATTGAATTAATAATGTCATTAATTTTTAAGCCTGCTTGCTCAGTTAAACCAGAAATTGAATCAATCTTAACATCATTTTTAAGCACCCATGTAAGAGTATTAGTGTCATAATATGAGTTGCTTGAAGCATTTGAAACAGTAATTTTTAAACTACTATCAGTTACAATATTAATTCTTGTTTTTTCGGAATTATCATCACATTGATTAATAACCTGCTCAGCAATTCTAGTGGCAACATTTATAGGTATTGCGTAACCTACATTATCATAACTTGAACTTGCAATTTTACCATTAACAATTCCAACCAACTTTCCATTAGTGCTATAAAGTCCACCACCTGAGTTACCTGCATTAATAGCAGAAGATACACGAATAAGACGCATATTAGTAGTTTTTGTTGAATCAAGTAATGATTGGAATAAGCAATACTCAGAAAGATTACTTATCTCACCAGAAGTAGAAGTTAAACAAAGAGCATCAATATATCTTTGTTTAGCATTTTCAACATATTCTGCAACACCTGTTGTATTATCAATATTAGATGTGTTAGCAAGAAGTGGGTTACCAACAGCAACAATTGTTTCACCTTCATCAAGTTTTGATGAATCACCTAGTTCAACTGCCTTATAGTTATCACTAAAAATAAGTTCATTATTTGCATTTGTGCTATCTCTCTCAACTTTTAAAACCGCTATATCATTATCAGCAGAACCACCAACAAATGATGCTGTAATTCCATATTGAGAATATTGATAACCATATAAATAAATATCATAATTACTTAAAAAGTGAGTATAAAGTGGTGCTTCAACTAAATCTGATTTAGGTAAATAATAATATGTTTGTGTTCCAAAAAATGAACCTTGGACTTGCTTTTTCACCTTTGATTCATCATAAGTTGCTGTAAAATAACTATCAGTTGATTCATCATAATAAACATAATACTTTTCATCATTTGAATAATTTGCACAATATACTACGTGATAATTTGTAATTAAATAAGCAGTATCATCTTCTCCATCACCATCACTATCTTCATATTTATAAATAACACCTGAACCAGCAGAAACACCAATAGAAACATTACTTGTTGTTGAACTAATATAAAAATTATTTCCATTAAAAGAACCTTGAATCATAGGTGTATTCATATAGTAAGAATAGCAAATATCAACAGTTGAGCGAAGAGCATTTTGAGTTGTATTTTCAATTAATGATACAGACTCAGATTCAGGGATTATCTTATCTGGATAGTATTTTAAAATAAACTCTGTGTATGTAATTTCTTCTTTTGATTCTTCCTTATAAGCCTCGTATATATCTTCTAAAGTAACACTATTTCCATCTTTTCCATATAAACTCTTTAAATAATCAACTTCTGACATAGTAGAAGGAATAACACCATTTTTTATCGCAAGTTCATAGTTAGACATACCATTTTTTCCATCTAAACCATCATCTCCACGATTTGAAATTCCAATAAAAATTGAAAAAGCGAACATAATAACTGATAAAACTACTATAAATATATTTACCTTTTTAGATTCCATAAAAAACCTCCTAAAAGTTTGTTATGACAAACCAACAATCTTCCCATTATTTTTTATATCTATCTTTTCTGCATTAGGAGTTTTAGAAAGTCCTGGCATAAGCATCATATTTCCAGCAATGGCAACAATAAAACCTGCACCAGATTTAAGTTCTAAATCTCTTACAAATATTTCAAAGTCAGTTGGTTTACCTATTTTTGATTGGTCATCACTTAAACTAAACTGAGTTTTTGCAACAATTATTGGCAGTTTATCAAATTTATTTTTATTTAAAAAGTTAATTTTTTCTTTTGCTGTGTCAGATAAAACTATTCCATTTCCACCATAAACATTAACAACTATATCAGTAAGTTTTTGTTCTATACTATCACTTAAATTATATGCAAAATTAACTTTTTTATCAGTGATATTTTCAAGCACTTTTTCTGCTAATATTGTAGCGCCTTTTCCACCATCTGCAAAGCAAGTATTAACAACTGCATCAACACCTTTATCCCTAAGTCTTGAAATAACTTGTTCTATTTCACTTTCCTTATCAGTGGTAAATTTATTAATAGTTACAACTACATTTGTTCCAAAAACATTTTTAAGTGTGTCTATATGATGATATAAATTTTCTAAACCATTGTCAATTAATTGACCATTACCAACATTTTCATCATTTTCTCCACCGTGAAATTTAAGACCACGAATTGTCGCAACTAAAACCACAACATTTGGAGAAATGCCGTTTAACCTACATTTTAGGTCTATAAATTTTTCAGCACCAAGGTCGCTACCAAAACCAGCCTCGGTTATTGTATAGTCTGAAAGTGACATTGCTAGTTTTGTTGCAACAACACTATTACAACCATGTGCAATATTTGCAAATGGTCCAAGATGAACAAACGCAGGCGTATGTGCAATAGTTTGAACAAGGTTAGGAGAAAGCACATTTCTAAGAAGAACAGCCATACTTCCTTCTGCTTTTAAATCACGTGCAAAGATAAGTTTTCCCGTTTTACTTTCAGCAACAAGTATATTACCAAGTCTATGTTTCAAATCATTAAAATCAGTAGCGAGACAACAAATTGCCATAATTTCACTTGCAGCAGTAATTGAAAAATTATCTTTTCTAACTATGTTAAATTCATTATTTAGACCAGTAATTTTGTATGATATTTCACGAAGAGACCTATCATTTACATCTAAGCATCTATGGAAATAAATTTTATCAGGGTCTATATTTAAATCATTGCCATTAAAAATATGACTATCTAAAAGAGCCACAAGCAAGTTGTTTGCAGCAGTTATAGCATCAAAATCACCTGTAAAATTTAAGTTTATGTCTGTCATTGGAAGAACTTGTGAATATCCACCACCAGCAGCCCCACCCTTAATTCCAAAAACAGGACCAAGTGAAGGTTCTCGAAGTGCTAAGCAAGATTTTTTACCAAGAGAATTTAAAGCATCTGCCAATCCAATAGAAACAGTTGTTTTTCCTATACCATATTTTGTAGGACTCATAGCAGTTACTAAAACAAGTTTTCCTTCTTTTCCATTTTTTATTATTTTATTATAATTTTTAACCTTTGCAATGTAATCACCATACATAAAAAGGTCGCTATTTTTTAAATTTAGTTTTTTTGCAATTGAACTAATCTTTAAAAGTTTAGATTTTTCAGCAATTTCAACATCTGTTAACATTTTTTATCTACTCCTTAAATACTTCTCTATTGCCTGTCTTAAAAAGTCTTCTGCTTGTTCAAGAGTAGCAATAATTCTGCACCCAGCGGCATTTTTATGTCCACCACCACCGAAAATAGCAGCAATTTTGCTAACATCATATTCAAGTTTTGATCTTAAACTACAATGAATAGCATCATCTTTTTCTTTTAAAATAACAGCAATTTTATAACCACAAGAAAGATATGTATTTGGAGTATTTCCAAGCAAATCATTTTCAGGGTCAACATCATATTTTTCATAATCATCTTTAGAAGCCTTTAAAATTGCATAACCAAGTTCATCGTTAGTTTCTGCATATAAAAGACATGAAGATGATATTTTAACAGTTGGAACTGTCTTTTTATCAAAAAATCCATTATATACTCTTCTAATATTTGCACCAGCCTCTAAAAGTTTACTAGCAACAAAAAAAGTGTAACTATCAGTATTATTATTTCTAAAAATTCCTGTATCACCACAAATTCCAAAGTAAAGTGCTGTTGCAGTTTCCTCATCAATCTTTACTTTAAGTTTTTCTGCAATATCATAAATTGCAATTGCGCAAGCACTATAAGGTTTAACTTGGTTACGCTTTGCATAAGCGCTACCATTTAAGTGGTGGTCAATTTTAATTGTATTTGAGAAATTAAGAAATAAATCTTTATACTTGCCAAGCATAGATTCAGTTGCTACGTCAACAGAAATTAAAAGGTCATATTCACCAAACTTCTTGTTAAAAGTTTTTGCTTCCTCAAGGAAAAAAAATGATTCTGGAATATCAGACTCACAAAACATATCGACCTGTTTTCCCATTGCCATTAAAATACGCCTTAAACCAACTGCCGAACCAATAGTATCGGCATCAGGTTTCTCGTGCGCAAATATCGCAACACTACTTGACATTTTCATTAATTTCAAAAATTTCTTCATTATACACCTATTCATAGAAATTATACCATAAATAAGTAGTATTTTCAAAATGAAATTGCCAATTATTTTATAACAAAAAAACTCATCTGCTAAATAAGTAAAACTTAGTTAGCAGGTGAGTTCTAATTTTAATATTTATCACTATCCATATAAATTTTTGAACTTTCTTCAAAAATATGATTATAATCAATCATAATATAACCTTGATCTAATGAGCAAAGTGGACATTTTTTCCAAGCATCGCTTTGATAAGATAAATGGCCACAGTTTGTGCATCTAAAAAGTTGCTCCAATTTACTTTTGTATAATGTTTTGCTTTGATACTTATTATATAAATACTCAAGAAGTTTAAAATGTGAATATTCCACTCTTGCCACCTTTTCAAAACCTTGTGCAATTTCTTCATACCCCTCTTCTCTTGCAGTGTTTGCAAACTCAGGATAAATAGTATCAAATTCACTTTTTTCTATTTCAGATTCTTTCTGCAAACTAATTTCAAGTTTTGCTTCTAAGTATGAATAATCAGCATTAAATTCAACCACACTATCTTTTCCTGAATTTTGAACTATAAAGTCATAAAATAATTTAGCATGTGCCATCTCATTTTTTGCAAGCATTTTCATAGTATCTTTGATATAAAATAATTTTTCATTTTGAGCCATTGTTGCCATAAATTGATATCTCGCGCCTGCTTGACACTCAGCAGCAAATGCTCTTGCTAAGTTTTGTCTTGTTCTACTTTCTAAAAAATTCATATTACCTCCACAAATAAATAATTGTCA
>JAFTMY010000086.1 GCA_017452165.1 Clostridia bacterium
TTTAACTCTTTTTTAACTTGTCTTTCACCATAATATCCTTTATATCTATTTATTAATGGTTTAAATAATTTTCTAAAAAAACGCATTTTATACCTATTTCACCTATAAATTATGATAATTTTATGTTTTTTTTGATAAAAACTAAACATAATCAACCATAATTTCAGCATCACATTTGGCAAGAATTTTAATTATTTCTCTGCTAAAAGAAAAATAAGGTTTATCTTTAAATTCAGTAAATACTATCTTAAAAGTTATTTGACCTTTATTATCTTTTATTTCTTGGATATAATTTTTTAATTTTATATCTGCCTCCATTACAAATTTTGCAAACTCGTCATCAATAAAAAGTTCTGTCTTTTCTTCTGTTCTATAAGAAAACATTGCCTTAGGTGTAATTTTATGAGTGCTTCCATCGGCTTCATAAACCACTGCTTTTTCTACTTTTTTAGCATGCATACTTCTTGTTAATAATCTATGTGGCTTATAACCAATTTTCTCTTCAATACTTTCTACATCATAATCTTCTTCAAATTCTAAAAAAATTTCAAAGTAATATTTGTTTGCTTTTTTCATTATTATTTTCTCCTTAATCATTTTTTTCTTCTAAATAATCATCTTCACTTTCATCAAAGTCATCGAGTCCATCTATATCTTCAACAATGTCTTCGTTTTCAAGTTCATCTTCTTCTAAATAATTTTCATTTAAATATTGTGCTATATCATTTAATGTTTTATTAGTTATTTCTAAACAGTTTTTAATCGAATTATAAAAATCTTCTTTGTTTTCTAAATAAAAATTTTTATTATCTTCTAACTTAACAGAGTCTATTTTTTGAATAACAATATTAATTTTTTTAAAATCATTATTAAACTCTTCTTTTGTTTTTACAAGTTCCTTATCTGTTATTTTTAAAAACAAAAATATTTCATCAACTTTATTTTTTATAGTTTCATAATGATACAATACTTTTAGAAATAATCTATCATTTTGTTCATCGTTATTATAACTATCAATTAATTCATTTAGTTTTTCACTTAAATTCTCGCAGTTATTTTTTAATTCTTCTATTTTGTCTAATTTCGCTTTATACTTATCATATTGAACCATTACAAGCACATCATAAATTAATGATGCAATAACAAATACTATCAATGCAACAACTATTGTTAGCGTGCTTATTTTTTTATAATTCATAGGATAATATTCTTTTATCGCTAAGGCAATTATCATAATAATGACAATTATACCTTTCATTATTAATATTGGCTTTTGATTAAATTTTTTTCTAAAAACTTTTACTTCTTTTATTTTTTCATCTTTTTTTTCAATATTATTTTTGGATATATATTCATCATAAAAATTATATAAATCTAAAACATCTTTTCTTGTAAACTTATTTTTATTATCTATAAAAGCAAATCTTTTTAAAATAGGACACTTCTCTATCATCTCTTTATAAAAATTTTCATAATCAGCCTCACTATGTTCTTCTTTTAGAAATGATTTAAAAGCATCTATATTTTTAGTATGCTCATTATTGTTTACATCTTTTTCTATCTAAATCACCTCCAATAAAATTAATCAAAAAACGCATTTTTATTTATTTTAAGATATAATATCATAATAAAAATGTCAATTAAATAAATACTTTTAACATTTTATTCGTTTAATCTAAATTTATAAAAACATCTTTATATTTTTAAATAATTTAAGAAGAAAGTTTTTCTATATAATGTTTTTATTGATTTATAAACAAATTTTTGTTATACTTTGCTTGTTATGGAAATAAAAAGTTTATTTAAAAATATATCAGTTAAATCGTGCATAATAATTGTTGTAGGCTGTTTAATTCAAGCAGTTGGTATTTACAATATTCACTCAATCTCAGGCGTTACAGAAGGTGGCGTTTTAGGTCTGCTTCTTCTTTTAGAGTATTGGATACACCTATCCCCTGCAATTTCTTGTGTTATTTTAAATGCAATTTGTTATTTAATTGGTTACAAAGCACTTGGCAAGGACTTTATTGTTTATTCTATTTTATCAATTGTAACATTTTCAATTTTCTATTCTATTTTAGAGTGTTTTCCACGAATTTATCCTAATCTTGCAAATTATCCACTTATCGCCGCTGTTCTTGGTGGAATATTTATCGGTGTTGGCGCAGGACTTACAGTTAAATTTGGTGCAGCATCTTCAGGTGATGACGCAATTGCAATGACAATTTCTAAAAAATTCAATGTAAAAATTCAAACCGTTTATTTAGTAAGCGACTTAACAGTAATGCTTCTTTCTTTAACATATATTCCATTTTCAAGAATTATCTATTCCCTTTTAACAGTTATTATCTCTGGTCAAATAATTGGATTTATGGTTAAAGAAAAAGATAAAGACGAAAACAAAATAGATAGCACAAACGAAGAATCTACAAACAAAGCAGTCGAAACTAAAAGCGAAGAAACTACACCTAATAATATAAAGAAAACAAATGAAGAAAATGAAAATCTTATAATAGATAACACACAAGCAAACGAGAACCTAAGCAAAATAAAACAAAAGTCTCAGTTTGATACAAATGATACAAAACTAGACTCTAATAACTAATAATATTTTTATAAAATTAAATACAAAAAAGAACATACTAATTAATGTGAATAACTCCCTAAGTTTCTCCAACTTTTGGAATTTCATTTCAAAAAACAGTATGTTCTTTTTATTTAGATTAAAAATTTACTACTTCTTTACTTAAAAAGTCTCATATTCTATTCCATTTTCTTTTGCATAGTTTTCAGCATACGACCCACTTTCTACTTTTAAAACAACGTTTTTACATTTTATAAAAGCGCTTGAATCTATCATTGTTACACTGCTAGGAATTACTAAACTTGCTAAATTTTCACAGCCTTCAAATGTACTTTCATATATCTCGATTATACCACTTGGGATTACTAAACTTGTTAAACTTTTGCAAAAACTAAAAGCCCCTAAGCCTATTTCTGTTACACTGCTAGGAATTACTAAACTTGTTAAATTTTCACACAAACTTACTACCCCTGCGCCTAACTCTTTTACACTATTTGGAATTACTAAACTTGTTAAACTTCCGCAATCATCAAATGCAAAATCCCCTATCCTTGTTACACTGCTAGGAATTTCCACACTTGTTAAAAATGAACACATACTAAATGCACAGTCATCTATTATTGTTACACTGCTTGGAATTTTTACACTTTTTAAAAATTTACATTTACTAAATGCACCAATTCCTATCCTTGATATACCATTAGGAATAACTACTTCAGTTGCAGTTCCTTCATATTTTTCTAAAATCTTTTCACCGTCTTTTTCTTCAATTACAAAATCACTCATAACCTTACCCTTTTTGTTTACTTTATTTTCATATTTTATTATAATTTTTTAATTTTATATTTATACTTATATTATAACAATAATAAATTTAATAGTCATCAATATTTTGTCTACAATTTTAAGTTTTAGTGTTTTAGACAAATTACTAATTTTAAATCTTATTAACAAACAACATATATCATTTTACATTTAACAATAAAATGTAATTATTTTATATATAAAAAATATAATCCTTTTTTACTAAACACAAAAACTATAATTTGATTTTACCAAAATTGACATTATGTTAATAATTATGTTAAAATAAATTTAAGTAGAATAATTTTTACTTAAAAGTTAGTATAATAATAGTGAGGTATTTTAAAATGTATATAGATTGGACATATATTATAATTGTTCTTCCGTTTGTGCTTTTTGCAGCAATTGCAAGTGCAAATGTAAGTTCTACATATAAAAGATATTCTAAAAAGTTATCACTGGCAGGAAAAACAGGATATGATGTTGCTAGAATGATTTTAGACGAAAATAATCTTCAACATATAAGAATTGAAATCACATCAGGTCATTTATCTGACCACTATGACCCAAGAGCAAATGTTGTTAGATTATCTGCAGATGTTTATCACGGAACTTCAATGGCTTCTATTGGTGTTGCTGCACATGAGTGTGGACACGCAGTTCAACACGCAAATAATTACATTCCTGTAAAAATTAGAAGTGCAATAATTCCTGCTACAAATTTCGGTGCAAAAATTTCAATTCCACTTATTGTTTTAGGTATTATCCTTACACTTTTTGCAGAAAACTTTATTTATTTAGCATACGCAGGTGTAATTTGCTTTGGACTTACTGCTATTTTTCAATTAGTTACACTCCCAGTTGAGTTTAACGCAAGTAATAGAGCATTAAAAATTCTAAAAAACTGTGGACATTTTAGCGACGACGAAGTAAGATGCTCAAAAAAAGTATTAAATGCTGCCGCAATGACATACGTTGCAGCACTTGCAGTTACTCTTGCTCAACTTCTAAGACTTGCATTAATTGTTATGCAAAATGATAGAGATAGATAAAAGATTTAATAATTAAAATGGTAAAATTAATATACATGTTAGATATAGTTTATAAAATAGTTTTTTAATTATTAAAAATATCTTAAAACTAATTAAGATACTTAAGATAATTAAAATATTTTTAATTTTATTTAAAATAAAACTATAATATAAATACAAAAATACATACATTTATAAATCCATTAGCAAATGCTAATGGGTTTTTTGTTATAGAAAACTACGGAACTATCAAGTGATTTTTTATAACAATAAAAAAGCATTGTAATTTATTACAATGCTTTTAAAATACAATTTACTAATTATTTATAAATATAATTTTTAATTAATATTTTATTATTTTTCATTTAGTTTAAAAATTTAATCCTAAGCAATAATCTTATGGGGTCAATCTAACTGGACTACGGAACAAGAACATACATTCTTTGATAGGAAGACCAAAAATAAGCATAGTAAGTCTATCCACACCGAGACCAAATCCACCATGAGCAGGACAACCATATTTAAAGAATTCAAGATAGAACTTAACATCTTCATCTAAACCTTTTTCCTTGGCTTGTGCTTTCAAAATGTCATATCTATGTTCACGTTGTGCACCAGTTGTGATTTCAACACCACGCCAAATAAGATCATAACCTACTGGAATACCATCTTCATCACGCATATGGTAGAATGGTCTTTTTTCAGTTCCAAACTTTGTTACAAATAAGAATTCATGACCAAAGTGTTTTTTACACCACTCGAAAGAAAGTTTTTCTGCTTCTGTAGTTACATCAACTTTTTCAGAATCTGGAATAGTGTATCCAAAATCCTCTTCTAATCCCTTATAAAGTTCCTCAAGAGTTACTCTTGGGAAAGGTTTAGTTGGTATTATAACATCCATTCCAAATAATTCTTTAATTTTGTCACCATATTTATTCTTAATTTCAGTAAGACCAGCAATAAGCATATCTTCTTCTGCGTCCATAACATCTTCTAAACCGTTAATGAAACTTATTTCAATATCAAATCCAGTAAATTCTGTTGCATGTTTAGAAGTATATGACTTTTCCGCTCTAAATACAGGTCCAACTTCAAAAATTCTTTCAAATCCTGATGCCATAGCCATTTGTTTGTAGAATTGTGGACTTTGAGCAAGATATGCTTTTTTATCAAAGTAATCTACTTCAAAAACATCTGAACCACTCTCACTTGCAGCACCAATTAACTTTGGAGTGTGAATTTCGATATAATTATTCTCAATTAAATAATTTCTCATAGCACCAACAAATGCTGTTTGAACCTTGAATATTAATTGGTTCTCTTCGGTACGAAGGTCTACCCATCTGTAATCAATTCTCTGATCAATTGATGATCTTTCAACTGCTGCCTGCTTTTTTGTTTCTGGAATACGCTTTCTAACTATTGGGAGTGCTTCGGCAATAGTCTCAACCACAACTTCATTTGGAATAAGTTCAACTCCATTAAGTTTAACATAATCATTTAAAACCACTGTTCCAGTAATTGTAACCACTGAATCAGCAGTTAACGATTCAAGTGCTGGAACAAGTTCTGGAGACTTTTCTTTTTCAACAGTTACTTGAAGTTTTCCAGTTATATCTTTAATTACCATAAAAAACATAGCCTTGCTGTTTCTAATATTTTCAACCCAGCCATGAACCTTAACAATTTCTCCATTTTTTTCTTTTACATCATTAATCCTTGTTCTTTCCATAAGTCTTTATCTCCTTTTTCAACTGCGGTTTCCGCAATGTATTGTTTAGCATAATCTTTAAGCAGTTTCGCAGTCTCTGTACTCAAAAGTTCAGTTTTAACTTCCCTGCCTTTAAATCTATATAGTGATAATCTATCCGAATCCCAAATTGAGCCAATTATTTTATCATTTGTTACAAGCCCTTTATCGTGATCCCTAACAGCCAATAGAATTTTTTCTACTGTTTCGATATCAAATCCAAAAGGACTTAAAATCTCATAAAGCCAATCAACATTTTCCATCAAAAATCTATAACCTGCTTCGCCATGTGATTCTTTATGAAGATGTCTACCCCTTCCGATATCATGCAAAAGGGAGCCGACCCATACTGCATTAACAATTGATGGATCTTCACCCAAAGCAATCAATTCACCAAAATGTGCAGTTTGCTCTATGTGTATTAGTCCATCTAGGCCGTCTTTGACTATATATTTATCAAAAATTTTTTGCTTAATTTTTTCCATATTAACCTATATTTATATCTATATAATGATAAATTTTTACAAATTTGATACTATCTCATCACATTACAGATTGAGTTTACCATCAGTTATTTGAAAATAATTCCACGAACTACTTTCCTCTAACTTTGATATTATAATAATACTATTTATTACTAATTTTGTCTAGTATATATTGAAAAATATATTCAACTTGTTCATCTTGATTTTGAGAAAGCACTTGACAAAAATTATAGTCTGTGCACAAATTAACATATTTATCATGAATAGATTTGGCATAATCAAATGATTTATCTTTTGTTCCATATTTTTGTAAAAGTTCGTTATTCATTGGAAGAATAAAAACTTTGTCATATGGATTTAAGTTCAAGTATTCTAACACATAATCCACAACACTCTTGCTTAACTTATCGCCAAGAATTACTGATGGATAAACAATCTGATCTAAAATACATCTATCAAAGATATGAATTATTGAGTTATCGCTAACCATAGTTTCTCTTTCAATTAACTTTGAAATCATCCAATATGTCAAACGCATTTCTTGAAATAAGTTTTCTTTTAGGTTACCTGCCGAAGAATAATCCACTGGAGCAAATTTTCCTGAAAAAGTATGAAATTCAACTCCACTCAAATCAATGCCAGCATTTTCAAGTTTATCTTTAACTTTTTGAATAACTGTTGTTTTTCCACAACAATGTGTTCCTGTTATTGAAATTCTCATACTTTCACCTCTCTATTTTTATTATCAAAAACTGCATAAATAAGGCGTTCTAAACTTCCTGGTGAAGAGTGAATCACTGTATCTCCACCATTAATCGAAAACAAATCACAAGTCGAATAATCAACTTGAACAGTTGAGAGTTGAATAAAACTATTTGTAGAATCCATATAAAGGAGTTTATACTTTGCTGTCCAATATCTAATAGTTGACGGCAAAATATTAACACTTATTGGAGTTTGATAGTCTTTTGCTAATTTGAGAATAACATCTTTTTGATTTTCATACTCATCTTCGGTAATTCGAAGAGAAATAATAAACTTTATATTAAGTTTTCTCAAAACAGTTGCATTAAAATTCATAAAAAGCAAAATTTCACTTTTAATATCATTTTTATATTTTATTGAATGAAAATCAGGCAACCCGAACACAAACTGACGCTTAAACGCTTTTGCACTATCTTCTTTTCTATAACAAGTTGCAATTTCATAAAATCGATTAGCATTTGCATTATCAATGGTAGTATTTTCAAGCATTTTAAAAATACCAAAATCACTTGCTGGGGGAAGTAAAAACTTTTCATTTACCACAAACGGAGCAAGACCAAAAAGTTCTTGTTGTTTTAAAAGTTTATCATCTATCTCAAATATTGAAGGTGTTTTAACTCTTAAAACTTCTATATTTTGCTCAATAAGTGTTTTATCAATAGTTTGCAAAACTTGTTCTTGAATATTATATTTTTTACTTGGAGAAATAATCTCTCCAAAGTCCCTTTCAAGTTTATTATTTTCAATAATCCCAATATATTTATCAACATAATGGTTGCCCGTGGTTTTTAGTCCAATTGATTCAAGAACTTCTCCATTAGGCATAACAATTACATATTTTCCAACATCCATAAATAATTTCCTTTTTACTAAAATTATTCAATATTTAAAAATTTTAAGTGCAATTCAAGAAGAGTATTAAAACTAGAAGTATTACCAAATGGTGTCATTTGATTGAAATTAGATTTGCCAATTCTCACTAAAAATGCCATTACATTAAGGAGTGAAAAACAAGCAAAGGCACGAACCTTAATTTCTTCATCAAGAGTAAATTTCTTCAACGCTTTAAACTCATCATAGATTTTAGTTGAAAAACTGTGTGCTGTAAATTCGCCATATCCCATATATATTGGAGCCGAAATAACAGCACCAGGGTCAATAAAAATAACTTTTTCACCATCAATAATGATGTTATTAAAATTATTATCCATTGGAACTAATCCCGCTGGCACATTATCAAAAATATGAGGATATTTATCTAATATTTTATCGATAATATCAGCATACTTTGAAGTTTCAAGATTACTTTTTAATGTGTTTTGTGTTGGTACAACATAATCTTTTATAAAATCCAAAAAATTATCATAAGGTGCAGTTAATTCTCCATTTAACTTTCCAAAACCAATAGTTTTGACTTGGAATAAATCACGAGTTATCTCATCAAAAGTATATGCCACACGTGAAAAAACCTCATCAGGTGTATTATTATTTTGAACAACACTACTTAGTAATTCACCTTTAACTTCTTCAAAAATAGCAAAATCAACATTATTAAGACGACCCTGCATCACGACATTTTTGAAATATTTTTGTGATGATAAATTAAGTGAGTAAATCATAAGTTCATTGTCCTTGTGTTTTACTCCGTCACACTTATAAAACTTAGCATAAAAAACCTTACCACTTTCATTAGCCACTCTATAAACTACATTACCAGTTTTGGTTTCGAGAGAAATTGATTCTACATTTTCTATACATTCGTTTATTTTATTTCTAAACTCCAAATCCTCATATTTTTCAACAAGTGTCAAAATTTCTGAAAAGGATTGAGCAATATCACATTTAGATTGAGTCTTTACATAACCATTTTCAATAATTTTGTAATTATCAAACAAAATCGGATATTTTATATTGTGTGAAAGTTCATCAATAGTTTCAATTCTATCATCAATAAATACATCAACACCAAGTTCATAAATCTTATTAATTTTATCAATCTCCCTTTGACAATAAAAAATATCATCAAAGAACTTATCTAGTCCCAAATTCTCAATAGACTTTTTTGCATTAATAGTTCCAAGTTCAGACTTACCCCTTCTACTTACTAGATACAAAATAAATCCTTGGTCTTTCAATTTTTGCAAAATATCCTTTGTATTATCAAAAATAAGTTCACTTCTTTCAGTAGTTCCAGCAAGTGCACCAATTTCATGTCTAATATTTTTATCACTTAAATACTCATCAATAACATTACTGCTTAATTTCCACTCTTCAAGTTCAATTCCATGCAACTCTTTCAAAACACCTACTTTAAATTTTGCATGATTAAACATAACTCCATCTAAATCAAAGCCAATTACTAAACTTCCCATAAACCTATATCCGTCCTATAATAAATGTCGCCTTTGACCTTTTCCATTTCTCCATAAACAATCTTTCTTGCCTCATCAAGAGTTTCAGCAGTTGCACAAATAGCAAAAGCACGAGAATTTTTTAAAAAATATTTTCCATCTGCATACCTAATATTACCAACATAAAGCAAATCCTTGTTGACATCATCAAAATTAATTTCGCCACCAACATAATTTTTGTTTATGGTATAATCTTTCGGCACAGCATACGCCGACAAACTAACTTTCGTTGTATCACAAAGTTCTTGAATTTCATTAACTTTCTTTGATAATATTTTTTCACAAAGTTCAGGAAAATCAATATTCATAAGTGCAAGGATATTAAGTGATGAAGGATTACCGAATCTACAATTATATTCAATAACTTTAATATTATCGCCATCAACTAAAAATTCGCCATATAAACTACCAGTAAACACATCATCTGAAAGTTTATTACACTCATCAAGAACCATTTGAGTGATTTTATGGGCTTTTTCAATTGCAACATCTGTCATAAAAGAAAAGTTGCAAGTAATTGTTCCCATTCCTGAAGTATTTTCCCCCACATTACCATTACCAATACGCTTATGATTTTTAAAAGGTGGGGTATGCACTAAATAAGTTCCATCTGTATAACTCATTATTGCAACTTCATAACCTTGAATATATTCTTCAATAACAATATGTCCATGTTTGTCAATCCAGTTTTTAGCATTTTGGATTGCATCATTTCTCTCGGCTGGTAAATCATAAAGCCTTACTCGTGGTCCACTGATTACCCCATCACATTTAACTACAACTTTATTATCGAAAGAATCAATAAACTCATCAATTTCATTTGAGTACTTATAAAAATCTCTAAACTTTGGATTAAGTTCAGGTGCAATTTTTTGCAATAAATTCCTAAGATAAGTTTTAGAACCTTCAATAATTGCAGCCTCTTTTGTTGGAGCGATACAAGGAATATTCGCTTTAATAAGCATATCTTTAAGCCCACGTTGAATAACTTCTCCTTGACCAATAATGACATAGTCTGGAGAAATTTCCACGATTTTATCAAAAACTTTTTCTACCTCATCAAGATTAATAACTGCATACTCCCCTGAACATAACTCTTTAATAAATTTATGTTCAGCCCAAAGAATTGCTGAAAACTTATAGTTACCATTTTTGCTAAAATGCTTTGCAATGGCATGTTCTCTTCCAGTTGCCCCACCAACAAGTAAAGCATGTTTCATAATTAATTACCTCCAATTAATTCAAAAAATATTTCAAATCAAAATCTAGCAAGAAATGAACTACTTTTTTAAGGATAAATAACCTTATTGATTCGTCTTGGGAAAGGAATAACATCTTTAACATGATTCATTTTAAACATCCATCTAATCAATCTTTCAAGACCCATTCCAAGACCACAATGAGGAACAGTGCCATATTCTCTTAAATCACAGAACCACTTATACTCATCATAACTCTTGCCTTTTTCCAAAAGTCTTTCTTTAATTTCATCAATATTTGTAATTTTTTCAGCAATACCTAAAATTTCTCCAAGTCCATGAGACGCAATCAAGTCAGCAGTCATAGTAAGATCACTGCCCTTTTCAATTTCTCTATAAGGAAAGCCTTCAATACATTTTGGTTTGTGAGTAATCCAAATTGGACCACCAAAATAATCTGAAAGGAATTTTTCAGATATATCATTTAAACTTTTACCATAAGCAAGATTAATTCCATTTTCATTTAAAAGTTCAATGGCTTTTGTATATGTAATTCTAGGGAATGGTGCTTTCATTCCATCATCACAAAACTCTGTTCCGATATCCTTTGCAAGTTCAGGACCCCCATGTTCTTTCACATACTTAGTAGCAAAACTAACTAAATCTTCAACCACATCAAAATACTCATCGAAAGAACAAAATGCTGTTTCAGATTTAATATGCCAGTATTCCATTAAATGGCGTTTGCTAATACTTTCAGCACCTCTAAAACTTGGTCCAATATTATAGACTTTTTCAAGTGAATGCACAGCACTTTCCAAATAAAAACCAACACATTGTGTCAAGAACGCATCTTGATTCTTAATTTTTACAGGAATACCTGTGCTCTTATCATACAAAAGGATAGGAGTTAAAATAGGTGCAGTCACATCTGTATATCCATTTGTTTTAAACCAAGCCCTTACTGCTTCGATAACCAAATCTCTAGCCTTTAAAACTGCACAGAATTTTTTATTTCTAATGTATAAATGTTTATTTAAAACAACATTATTTGCATTGCGTTCAGCAAAAACATCAATATCCGATCTTGCCGAAGGAGACAAATCAACATTAACATCTCCAACAAGTTCAATTGAGTCAGCATCAACAACGACATTTTCATTTTTGTCAAGACCCACCTTTCCAAAGATATGAACCGATTGATCTCTCTTGATTTTAAAATTAAGTGTAGATAATTGAAGCACAACATCAATAGAACCAGTTGAATCTTCGACTTTTACAAAATAAAGTTCTTTATGTTTAGTAAAGGTAGAAATCCAACCCCAAATTTCAACATCAGTTCCTTTGTCCAAAGTTTTAATTTTGTTCACATATAATGTTTTCATATATAGCACCACCCTTTTAAAAATTTTATATAATTCATCATACAAATTTCTAAAATAAATTATAACACCAACATAATAAAAGGTCAATATAATAAATTCATTAAAATACAAAGAAATTCAAGTAAAAACAATTTCTAAAATAAAATAAAAAACACCACTGATAAAGTGTAATTCACATCAAAAAAAGAGCGATAACTCGCTCTAATTTTAAAACATTCCTTTCTCTTCATTTTCTTTTTGTAATGAACTTTTTAAGGTCTCTATATTTATCTTTAATCTATCTTTTACACTTTGTTCATAACCTTTATCTTGCTCACTTAATGAAGAAACTGCATCTTCAAAATCTATTATTTGAACATCATTAGTGTTAGGATTATACATAACATTTCTAAGAGTAAAATCTCTGTGATAAATATTATTTTTAATTAACTCTTCAGTTGCAAGACTGAGATTTTTAGAAACTAAATTTACACACTCTTCGCTTAAATCATTATTCTTCAAATGTTCAAATAAATTAATATAGTCTTTATGATACTGAATAATTGTTCCTACGCAAAATCCATCAACATAAACTAATCCTTTTGGTAAATGTGTCATTTGAATATTTTTTTGCTTATCAATTAAACTTTTTAAATTTATAACATAATGACTATCTGCTTCACCATTTAAAATAAAATCGACTTCTTTCCATTTTTGAACAGTTTCGGTAATATCGTTTAATTTTCTAATGTTTACAGAATTTCCATCAAGCGAAAAACAATCAATGAATTTTTTGTAATTAAATTTAAACAATAATTCATCATCAATTTGATAAAGAATCCCATTAGAACCCTGACCAATAATCTCGCTATTTGATGCAATATTTTGAACATCTTTACTTGTTAAATTTATAATTTCCATATACCAAGAATAACACAGTGCAAATATGTTGTCAATAATGGTTTTATAAATCATTTTTATTATTTTACATAGTTAAACAAATTCAACATTTTTTCTAAA
>JAFTMY010000087.1 GCA_017452165.1 Clostridia bacterium
TTAATTATATTTTGAAAAAAATTGTATTTATGTTAAAATTTTATTATATTAAATTATGAATTTTATCAAATACTTGTAAAAATCAAAATTATACAATGCTATGTGGTGATTATCTGGGTAGAAAGTGATTGATGAAATCAAGGTGCGATGCGTCAGCATCGCCAAAAATTTGAAATTATATTTCAAATTTCACTTCCTACCCCTACCTAAAAAAAACAAAAAGGAATTATTATGAAAATATATCTCGCATCAAAATCTCCAAGAAGAAAAGAATTTTTATCTCTTATGGGTTTAGAATTTGAATCAATGCCAAGTGAAAAAGAAGAAAATATAACAAAAAATATTTCTCTTAACAAACTCTCAGAAGAACTTGCTGAGCAAAAAGCAGACGATATTTTTGAGCATACATCAGGAGATAGAATTGTAATTGGCTCAGATACTTTAGTGTGCTATAAAAATATGAGATTTGGTAAACCAACATCTAAGGAAGATGCGAAGTTTATGCTTTCATCTCTTTCTGGTAAATGGCATAACGTAATATCAAGTTTATGTGTAATCATTTCTAAAAATGGCGAAACTAAAAAATATTTATCACACAGCACAACTAAGGTAAAATTTATTGACCTTACCGAAAAAATGATAGATGATTATATTTCAACTGGTGAGCCAATGGATAAAGCAGGTGCTTATGCAATTCAAGGCAAAGCATCAATATTTATTGAAGAAATAAAAGGCTCATATACTTCAGTAATCGGACTCCCCACCCATCAACTTTATACTATTTTAAGAAAAGAAAATATTATATAATATTTAAAATAACTTATTAGTGCTAAACTTTTTAATTACAATTTTCAGGAGTAATTATGAATAATAACAATGTAGAAAATAACAATGAAGTTTTAAACATAAATATAGAAGATATTGAAATTAAATATTTAAACAAAGTAACAGACAAATCATTTAAGTTTCAAATTTTAAATTTGTTAATACTTAGTGATAAAGAATTTATACCAGCACTCTCTTCTCGTGAATCAACAACTCAAACAAATCTTTCAGGCAACTCCCAAAACGAAAATACAAATAAAAATGTTATTCCTTATAATTATTATAAAAACATACTCAATCAATCTATGTTAGTTGCCACTTTTGAAAATTATATCATTGGTTTTATGTCTTTTAAAAAAAATTATACTTGTGAACATATATCAGAAGAATTTTTACCAAATCTTTATGTTAGCACCGTTATCGTAAACTCTAATTATCGTGGAAAAGGAATAACTAAACTATTCTACAAAAAACTAAATGAATTATTTTTTGATCATCACATTTTTACAAGAACTTGGAGCACAAACGCAGGACATCTTAAAATTTTAAATTCACTTGGTTTTAAAAATACTGTTTGTCTAAAAAATGACCGTGGAGAAAATATCGACACAGTTTACTATATGTGGAATGCTAACAAAAAATTATAAATTCAAATTATTATTAATTTATTTAAAATCATTAATTATTAAAGGAAGGTTATACCTTTCTTTTTTATTTAATAAAAAAAATTTATTTTATCAATAATTTAAAAATTACAAAAAAACATAGATTAAAAGTTACAAGCATTTATAAAAATTAACTTCGACTATACTTAGTTCTAATAAAGTTTAAACTTCACGATATAATAACATAAACAAATCTAACCAATTTACGACAAAAAAAACTTGTAACAATAAAAAAAATTTTGAATAATTATTTGACAGATGTAAAATAATTTTAGTATGCTTTTTATAGGGAGGTATCTATTATGAGAAAAATTAAAGTAGTTCAATATGGTTGCGGTAAAATGTCTAAATGGATTATTAGATATTTACATGAACACGGCGCTGAAATTGTTGGCGCTATTGATGTCAACCCAGAAATCTTAGGAAAAGATGTTGGCGAATATGCCGGTTTAGGGGTAAATCTTGGAGTTAAGATTTCAGCAAACGCAGATGAAGTTTTAGATTCATGCGACGCAGATGTTGCAGTAGTAACACTATTCTCACTTATGAGCGACATCTACCCACACGTATTAAAGTGTGTAGAAAGAGGTATTAATGTTATAACAACTTGTGAAGAGGCTATCTATCCAAATACAACAGCAGCAGAAATCACAAATCACTTAGATAGAGTTGCTAAAGAAAATAATTGCACAATCACTGGTAGTGGTATGCAAGATATTTACTGGATTAACTTTGTAAGTCAAATTGCAGGTGGTTGCAATAAAATTACAAAGATTAAAGGTGCTTATTCATATAACGTAGATGAATACGGATTAGCACTTGCTCAAGTGCATGGCTGTGACCTTACACTTGATGAGTTTGAAAAAACACTTGCTCACCCAGAAGAGGTTATTCCTTCTTATGCTTGGAATGCATCTGAAGCAATTTGCTCTAAACTTGGCTTAACAATTAAGTCTATTAAGCAAGAGAACGTTCCATATACATCAGACCATAACATTTACTCTTCAACTTTAGGTAAAGAAATTGAAGCAGGAAGAGTTATCGGTATGGCATCAGTTGTTACAATTGAAACATATCAAGGTATGGTAATTGAAGAACAAACAATTGGTAAGGTTTATGGACCAGATGATGGTGATATGTGTGATTGGGAAATCGAAGGTGAACCAAATGTTAAATTTAAGGTTGAAAAACCTGCAACTGTTGAGCATACCTGCGCAACAATGGTAAACAGAATTCCATCACTTATGAAAGCACCAGCAGGTTTTGTAACTTGTGATAAACTTGAAGAAATTAAATATATGCAATATCCAATGGAATATTATGTATTTAATGACTAATTAAAGTTTAATTAAAACTAAATATAAAAAAATCAATACGCTAAAAAGCGTATTGATTTTTTTTTGCTAACTATCTAAAATTTTTTAATAAATCTTAATTTATTAGTTATTTTTTTATAATTATTATTTAACAATATATTTTCAAATAAAAATATTTTTCTCCATTTTTATAATATTTTTTATTATAAATAATTTTGTTTGGTTATTTTTATTTTTTACAACAAATCGTCATAAATATATTGAATTTCACTTAAAAATATGGAATTTTGCACTTTTTTTAATAAATTATATTATTTTTCATATTTATTTTATCAATTTTTTATAAATATAAAAATCTAAATTAATTTATAAAAAATAAATTAATTTAGATAAAATAATAAATTATTTTTACCTGAAATTATTAGTTAAATTTTATTATTATAATTAATATCTTGTATTATATTAAAATAGATTTTATCATTTATATTTTAAATTTATTTATGATATTTTTATTAATCATTTTATTTTTTTGAAAGATAAAAGCCTTGCAAAATTGCAAGGCTTGAAAAACTAAATTTTATTTTATTCTCAACAATCGTTGTAATTAAAATTACAATGTTTTGTAAGGAAGAAGAGCCATAACTCTTGCTCTCTTAATAGCTGTTGTGAGTTCTCTTTGGTGCTTAGCACAAACACCTGTTGTTCTTCTTGGGATAATTTTACCCTTTTCTGTCATATATTTTCTGAGTTTTGAAGCATTTTTATAATCAATTACTTCATTTTTTTCAGCACAAAATACACAAACTTTTTTTGATTCTTTATGGAATTTGTTTGGGCTTTTTTCATCATAAGAAGATTCTTTTCTCATTTTTCTATCCATAATATTCTCCTTTAAAATGGTAAATCGTTATCATCAATTGGAGTGAATGTATTAATTACATCAGACTTTCCTGTAGTTTTTGAACCAGCATTTACTGGCATATCAGCAGTCATTCCGCCTTCTGCCGCTTTAGAAGATAAAAATTCAATTTCTTCTGCAACAATATCAAAAGCGAATTTCTTAGTTCCATCATTAGATTCATAATTTCTTGTTTGAATTGAACCCATAATTCCAACTTTGCTACCCTTCTTAAGATATTTATAACAGTTTTCTGCTGGACCACGCCATACTACAATATTGAAAAAGTCTACATCTTTTTCACCATCATTTGATGAAAACCTTCTTTGAACTGCTAAACCAAATTTACAAAGTGAAATTCCACTATTGGTTGTAACAAGTTCTGGGTCTCTTGTTAAGTTTCCAATTAACATAACTTTATTCATAAATTTCTTTCTCCAAAAATTATTTTGCAATAATCATATGTCTTACGATATTTTTATCAATGATAAGTTTATCATTAATTTTCTTTGGAAGTGCATCTTCAGCTTCAAAGTTCATTAAAACATAATAACCTTCTTGCTTATAGTTGATTGGATAAGCATATTTGCGAACACCCCATCTTTCAGGTTCTTGAGCGCTTCCTCCATTATCTTCTACAAGAGTTTTTACAGATTGAACAATTTTTTCTTTGTCTTCATCAGCAACACCTGCATTAATAATGTAAAGAATTTCATATTTATTCATAGTTTTTCCTCCTTTTGGACTCATTCGGTTTTAGATGCTCAATAAAAAAGCCTCTAAAACAAGGAACTGTATCAAGAGTATAACATTACTTTTTAAATTTTGCAAGTATTTTTTTAAAATATTATAAAATATTGTTATATAAATATACTATAACAACTTTTTTTGTTTTATAAATAATCTATATTACTTTGGTTTTATTTTTTTATAACTAATATTTAATAAAACTTAAAATTATAAATTAATTACATTTATTAACTTTTTTTACTGTATTTTATTTATAATTTTATTTTTTTTATAATATGTTAACTTATTTTTAATCTATCTATTTCTTACTATAGTTTTTATTGTTATAAATAAGTTTTGTTATATAAAAAACTGCAAAATTATATCATTTTTACTTAAAAATCCATTATAATTTATCATTTTTACAAAAAAATTACTTTTAAAGTTAATTTTTATTTGTTTTTATTTGCTTAATATTAAATTTAAAATTGCATATAATAAATCATATAAATTTTGATTTTGTAATAAAACAAAAAATAAATGTCTAAAATTAATTTGAACAATATTTTGTTAATATATAATTTATTTTAATTAATAAGATTACATTATTTGACAATTTATTTTTTATTACTATAATTATATATATAAAATTATATATTTTAGAGTTATATTGGAAAAGTATTACTTTATGTGTATATTTTTTACATAAGCAAAATCGCTTAAATCTTAAAAATAATTGAGGTTAATCATGGTAAGACAAGATAATTTTGATTCCGAGTTAGAGAATCCATCTTTAAATGAACAAAACAGTGATGAATTTGAAAGTGATGTTTCTGAAGAAGAAACAACTACTGAAACACCTGAATGTTTAAATGAAGGTGTTGTTTCTCCTGCAAAGAAAACTAGAAAGAAAACTAGTAAAAAACTTCCTATACCTGATTTAGAAAATCTTATTACTGAAGATGACAGAACTGTTGATAATCCACTTTTAGAAGATATTAAAAAAGATGAAAATCCTAAAGAAAAAGAAGATGCTCCTGTAACAACTGCAACAGAGAGTAAAAAATCTTCTAAAACAGCATCTAAGAAAGAAAGTAATAAATCTTCTAAGAAAGAAAAAAATGAAGACGATTATGACACTCCTCTCACCAATAAACAACTTCAAAAGTTATACAAGCAAAAACTTAAAGAAGATAGAAAACGCAGAAAAAAAGAAGATGCTCTTAGAAATGGCAATGAACCAAAACTTAGCGACTTTTTCAAGGCGTTTGAAAATCCTAATAAAAAGAAAAGAAAATATTTTGTTCCACAAAAAGTAAAAAGAGTAAAAGCAGATTACCAAGAAGGTTTATCTAAAGATTTAGTTCAAGAAAGAATTGACAAATGTCAAACAAATGAAGTTCCTAATATTAACGATAAAACAGTTCTTGGAATTATTAAAGAAAACGTTTTAACATTTTTTAACATTTTATCATTTTTAATTTGTGGTGTTTTAATAGGCGTTAACATTATCTATCACCAATCTTGGAGCAATATTGCTTTTATGGTTATTATCATTGTAAATATCATAATTGGTATTATCCAAGAAGTTAGAGCGAAGAAAACAATCGAAAAATTATCACTACTCACCGCTCCATCTGTTAAAGTTGTCCGTGATGGTGTTGAAACAACTATCGCTCAAGAAGATGTTGTTTTAGACGATATAGTTCTTCTTTCAACAGGTAAGCAAATTGTAACTGATTGTATTATCGTTGAAGGAAATATTGAAGTAAATGAAAGTATCTTAACTGGTGAAAGTTTGCCTATTAAGAAAAAAGTTGGCGATACAATCTTAGCAGGAAGTTATGTTGTATCAGGAAAATGTCACGCAAGAGTTGATAAAGTTGGTGCAAACAACTATATTCAACAACTTGCAATCTCAGCAAAAAGATACAAAAAACCAAAGTCAGAACTTTTTGCATCACTCAAACTTATTATTAAAGTTATCGGTGTTATAATTATTCCAATTACAGTTGCAATGTTCTTTAACAACTACAACCAAGATGTAAAAGATTTACCTACTGCAATTACAACTACTGCAGGCGCTGTCGTTGGTATGATTCCTGCAGGTATGTTTTTACTCAGTTCTGTATCTCTTACTGTTTCCGTCATCAAACTTGCTAACAAAAAAGCACTCGTTCAAGACCTTTACTGTGTTGAAATGCTTGCAAGAGTTAATGTTTTATGTTTAGACAAAACCGGAACTATCACTGACGGAACTATGAAAGTTTATAACTGTGTTCAACTTACAAGCACTGAGCATACCATTAAAAGAATTATGGGTTCAATGCTCTCTGCCCTTGGCGATAATAACCAAACTGCTCAGGCTCTTATTAATTTCTTTGGCTTTAACAAAGAACTCACTCCTGTTGCAACACTTCCATTTAGTTCAACTAGAAAACTCTCTGCAGTTACATTTGCAGGGGCTGGCTCTTATATCTTAGGTGCTGCAGAATTTGTTTTACCTAATAACAAAGACGAAAAAATTAAGCACATGATTGAGCAATACTCAAAAGATGGTTACAGAGTTTTAATTCTTGCTCGTTCTCCAAAACCAATCGTTAAGGAAGTTATTCCTGATGAAAGAGAAGCACTTGCAATTATCGTTCTTGAAGACCATATTCGTGAAAATGTTTCAAAAACCATCTCTTGGTTTAAAAATAATGGTGTTAAAATTAAAATAATTTCTGGTGACAACCCACTCACAGTTTCTGAAATTGCAAAGAGAGTTGGAGTTGACGGAACTGATTCATTTATAAGTCTTGACGGACTTAGTGAAAAACAAGTTATCGCTGCTGCTAATAAATACACAGTATTTGGAAGAGTTACACCTGAACAAAAGGCACTACTCATCAAAACTATTAGAAACGATGGAAATACTGTTGCTATGACCGGTGACGGTGTAAACGATATCTTGGCTTTAAAAGAAGCAGATTGCTCAATCGCTATGGCTAGTGGTAACGAAGCAGTTAGAAGCGTAAGCCATATGGTGCTTTTAAATAGTGACTTCTCTTCAATGCCTGACACAGTTATTGAAGGTAGAAAAGTTGTAAACAACGTTCAAAAAGCATCATCTCTCTTCTTTATGAAGACACTTTTCACTCTTATCTTCTCACTCTTTGTTCTTGCATTAAGACAACCTTACCCATTTACCACATCTAACACTTTAATTTTAGAGTGGTTCATCGTAGGTATCCCTTCATTCTTACTTGCATTCTTACCAAACAACAAACCAATTGAAGGTAAATTTATTTATAACCTTGTTAAAAATGCACTCCCTGGTGCACTTGCATTAGTTTTAAATATCGGTGCAATCTATTTATTTAACTATTTTGTTAATGGTTCAATTTCTTACAATATGCCGTTTGTAACAACAATGGCAACAATTGTATTAACATTTACAGGTCTTGCAATGCTTTACAAACTTTGTAAACCATTTATTCCATTTACAACAACCGTATTTGTTGTAATGCTTGCTGTTTGCTCAGTTTGTATCTTAGTATGGCCAGATTTCTTTGGTCTTATTAATGTTCTTGAATTAGGTCTTACAAATATTTTATTTGTAATTATTCTTTGCATCACTGCACCAACTACTATTAGCATTTTACACAAGATGCTTAACAAAGTTAAAATTAACGATTAATTTTAAATAATTAAAACCACACTTACTAAAATTAAAGTGTGGTTTTTTTATTTATTTTATTATTAATATATTCTATAATTTACCTTTTATTTACATAATATTTGACTTTTTATTAAAATTTATTTACCTTAAAAATATTAAACAATAAAATAAAATCTAATAAAAAACTACTCATTGTAAATATACAAATAAAAACATATTTAGGAGGCGAATAATGAAAAAACTAAGTTCGATATTTTTAATTTTAGTTTTTTGTCTTTTTTCATCAACAATGCTTGTTGGTTGTAAAAAAGGAAAAGAACTTACAACAGATATGATTTCACTAAGTAACACTTCATACATTTATGACGGGACTGAGAAAAAACCAAGCGTTATAGTAAAGGTTGATGATAAAGAAATTAACAACACCAACTACACTACCGAGTATAGCAATAATATAAATGCTGGAAAAGCATCAGTAACAATTACAGCAACGGAAAACGAGATAATATCTGGAAGTGTAACTGTCAACTATGAAATCAAAGCAACTGAGTTTTTAGGCGAGTTTTCTAACATAAATAATGCTGTTTATAATGGTCAAAACCAATTCCCTAAAATAACAATTGAAGGCTATGAACTTTTCACAGACTATGCTTTATCTTTTAAATATAAAAAATTAGATGCAGATGATAGCACATTTACCGATATTACATCTAACAACTTTATTAATGCAGGGGTTTACAAAATCACAGCAACAGGTAAAGGAAATTATACAGGAACAAAAACTACAACTTACATAATTGAAAAAGCAAATTATAATGGTTTAACTATTTCAAGAGAAAATTACTTTTATTCAAGCAAACCAACAAGTTTTGTTTTAAGTCAAGATGTGTTTGGCGAAGTTAAATACTACTATTCTAATTTAGAAAATATGGAGTCAGTAAAAGAGTTTGACAGCAAAACAACTTTAAATGCTGGAAAATACTATTTCTATGCAGAAATTACTGAAAACGATAATCAAAATTTTTTTAAAACACCTATTTCCACCTTTACCGTTTCCAAATTTGATTTAAATAATTTAATTATTAATCTTGAAAAGAACTCATATAACTATACAGGAGAAAAAATAACCCCAAAGATAAAAATTACCTGTGGAAACCTTTTACTTATCGAAAACAACGATTACACTCTTTCTTATGAAAACAATATAGATATAGGAACAGCATCTATAAAAGTTATTGGTAAAGGCAATTTTGCAGGCGAAATTGTTAAAACATTTGAAATTATCGCTAATAGTAAACCTTGCTTTAAACATACAGAAAAAGCACCAGTAATTGAAAATATTGTGAAAGCAACAGTTGGAAATGACGGTTCTTATGATAGTGTAGTTTACTGTGATATTTGTGGAACTGAAATTTCAAGAACACCAAACAAGATTAATAAAATTAA
>JAFTMY010000088.1 GCA_017452165.1 Clostridia bacterium
ATGAGCCTAATTGAATTCCTATATAAGTTGTTGCCATTAAAATTTTCTCCTAAAATAATTATAACTTATTTATTAGAAAAATGGAATAGAAAAACCAAAGTTTTCGACTTTTTTATAAAAAAAAATACTTTTTTAAAACTTACAATATTATAACTATTTATATAAGATTTGTAAACTATAAATGTAAATAAAATAATGTTGTTTGTAAAAATTATTTTATATTATAACTAATCATAATAATCTATTAAATAACATATAAATTAACTAAGTTTATGAACAAAAAATTAAATTTTATAGATAAAATAAAGATAAAGTTAAAGATAATAAAATTTATAAAGATAGATTTATCTTTTTATTTAATTTTTGTAGTTGCTTATTACTTAAAAGAATTAAGTTTTTATATTTGTTATATATTGTTTTTATTATTACATGAATTAAGTCATTACTTTATGGCTAAAAAACTTGGATATATGGCAAAAAATATAAAATTATCTTTTTTTGGAGCATCACTTGAGGGGTTAGATGATTTTACTTTAAGTGATGAAATAAAAGTAATTTTAGCAGGTCCAATGTTAAATTTTATAAGTGTTATAGGGTGTTATTTATCTTTTTGGTTCTATCCAGAAAGTTATAATTATTTATATGATGTTTTATTATCAAATTTAGCAATATTATTTTTTAATTTAATGCCAATTTATCCACTTGATTTGGGCAGAATTATGTTAGCATTATTTTCTAAAAATAATTTAAGAGTTAGGGCATTGGAAAAAACTAAAAAAATTTCATATGTTTTTATCATATTTTTATTTTTTATATTTTTAATAACATTTTTTATAAATTATAATTTTATTTTTGGATTTATATGTGTGAATTTGATGAGTTTACATTTAAAATCAACAAACAATACTTCATATAAACGAGAATTATTTATTTTTCATAAAGCAAAATTATTAGAAAGGGGATTAATTGAGCGAAAAATTTATTTAAAAATTGGAACACCTGATTATAAATTATTCAAATTTATTGATGATTATCATTTTATAAATTTTGTTTTTTTGGATAATAATTATAATGTAAAAACAATAATTTCCGAGTTGGATTTATATAAAAAACAAAGTATTATGTAACACATACCACATTATAATTTAAGATTTTATATAGATATTTTTAATTAATTAAAAACATCTAAAAAATGAAACCGATTTCTACTTACTAATAATATATAGTTATTTATATATAACTATATATTATATTTTTGATTTGTTTTACAGTTAGTTATAAAATTTAATTCTCAGTAAAAATTGAAATTATTTTAGTAATTATTTAATTGTTATTACATATTTTTTAAAAATATTACAATTTTTTAGTAAAATCATTATAGGATAATCATTAAATTTTACTTTAATTATGCTTTTTTATATGTTTTTGATAATAAATTAACATGAAATCTTACTTGTTATTTAATGAAAATAGGTAATTTTTGATAGTTTATCTTCTTTTTGTTAAAAATAGTAATATTTTGTAAATTAAATTTAAAATATATTTTAATTTTTAGATTTATTTGAAATAATGCTTTGAAAATTAAATAACTGACTGACTTTGACCTTTGTTTATAATGTCTTAATTTATTTAGAATTGAATAATATTTGACTGACTTTGACTTTTGCTATTTATGATTTTTTAAATTTTTAATAGGTAATTGTTTATTTCAATTTATTTTGTTTTATTTTTCTTATTTTTGTCTTTTTATTTAGTAATTTAGCGTATCATAATGCTATTTTGTCTATTTTTATTTATATATAATTTATTTTTTACATTTTTTATTCAATTTTTTATTAAAAAACCTTGACAAATTTTATTGAAAGTGATAAATTACCTTTGTGCCACATACAAAAGGTATTTTTCTTTGTGAAAAAAATAAGTCTAATTTAGATTAGCACCTTCGTAGTGAGACTGGAGAAGAGGAGGATTAAGATTAATGTACGCAATCGTTAAAGTTGGTGGAAAGCAATATAAAGTTGAACCAAACACTTATTTCAAAGCAGAAAAAATCGATGCTAACGTTGGTGATAAGGTTGAACTTCCATGTTTACTTGTTGCTGATGGTGAAAATGTTGAAATTGCTACTGCTGAAAGCTGTGCAAAGGCTGTTTGTGAAGTTCTTGAATTTGGTAAAGAAAGAAAAATTGTTGTTTACAAATACAAACCAAAAAAGAATGTTCGTAAAAAACAAGGTCACCGTCAACCATACACAAAACTTAAAGTTGTTTCAATTGAAAAATAACTTCTAGAGAGTGTGTAAAAAATGACAAAAGTAATTATTAGAAAAAAAGATGATAGAATTATCGAAGTAGAGTGTGATGGTCATACTAACTACGGAGAAAGAGGTGAAGATATAGTTTGTGCATCACTTTCTAGCATTGTTCAAACATCTGCCTTAGGTTTACTTATGGTTGCTATGGTTGAACTTGATATGAAGAGAGATGATGAAGCAGGTTATTTCAAATTCACTTTACCTGAAAAACTTACAGAAACTCAAATAATTCAAACTAGTGCTATTTTAGATACACTTTTATGTGGAATATCTGATTTATATGAAAGTTTTTCTGATTATATTGAATTGGAGGTCGAAAACTTATGACAATGTTTATAAATATCCAATTATTTGCTCACCACAAGGGTGGCGGTTCAGTTAAAAACGGCCGTGATTCTAATGCTCAAAGACTTGGCGTTAAGAAATACTCAGGTGAAAAAGTTAAAGGTGGAAACATTATTGTTCGTCAAAGAGGCACACAAGTTCACCCAGGTGAAAATGTTGGTATTGGTGATGATGATACTCTTTATGCTAAAATTGATGGCGTTGTTAAATTTGAAAAATTTGGCAAAGATAAGAAAAGAGTTTCAGTTGTTCCTGCTGAAAGCAAATAATTTATAGATTATTAAATTAATTAAAAAGATAGCATTTGCTATCTTTTTTTGTTGATAACGATAAAATACTTGTCATTTTTGTCGTTTAGTGGTATTCTATCTTTGTGAGGTATTATTATGGAAAACGTTAAAAGAATTGTAAATTTACTTAAAAAATCAAATAATTTCTTTTTTGCAACTTTAAATGAAGACCAACCTAATGTTCGTCCTTTTAACGCAGCAATAGAATTTGAAGGAAAGGTTTATTTATATACAAATAATCGTAATAGCGCCTATACACAACTTAAAAATAATCCAAAAGTTGGTATTTGTGCTATGATTAGTGAAGATAGATGGCTTAAACTTAAAGGCGAAGTTGTTTTTGATAATAGAGTTTCTGTTAAAAAGGCAATGCTTGAAGAAAATCCAAGTTTAAAGAAATTCTACTCAGAAAATGACAAGATTTTTGAAGTGTTTTATTTAACAAATGTTACTGCAAAAATTCACTCAAATTATGACAGTCCTGAAGTTATTTGTTAATAAAAAAGTAACACCCCTAAAATTAGGGGTGTTTTTATGTGCTTAATATTATTTATTATTTGTAGAATTGTTTCTTTCATAGTAAAAAAGGTATTGCTGGGCAACTCCTGAATACTCGCCAAACTCGTTTTCAAAATATTTTTGCATTTCATCTCTGGTTCTTTTTTCTTTTGAAAAATGGTTATAATAAACTTGCTCAAGCCATGTATCAACAGGGAATTTTTCTTTTCTTCCAAATCCAAAAAGAAGAACACAACTGGCAACTTTTGGGCCTATTCCATTTATTTTTAAAAGGTATGATAATATCTCATCAGTTGAAAGTTTTTTTACATCTTCAAGATTTTGTAATGAAAGAAAATCAGCCGTGCTTTTAAGGAATTTGTCACGATATCCTGCACCAAGATTTTTATAAAATTCAAAAGGTAATTTAGAGAGATTTTTTGATGTTGGGAAAGCCTTGTAATCTCCCATATTTTCACCAATTTCACACATTTTTTCAACTATTTTTTGAATACGTTTTATGTTGTTATTTTGAGATAAAATAAATGAGTATATCATCTCTTCAGTATCTGCATTTAAAATTCTAATTCCATAACCATAATCAATCATTGGCGATAATACTTTATTTGTTTTTAGTTTATTTTTTATCAGATTATAATCTGTTTTTAAATCAAAATAATTAACAAAATAATCGGTATTATTTGAAATAATTTCATAATACTCAGGCTTTTCTAAAATGGTTGCTTTATATTTGTTTGAATAAACAAAATAATTTCCGTCATCATTAATTCCATATCTAAAAACTTGACCACATTCTAAAATGTGTTTTGGATTAAACTGGGTTTTATCATAAACTCTAATGTTATTATTTTCAATACTATATATCATAGTGAAATTATATAATATTTTTTAATTAAATTCAATTATTTTATTTAAAACTGTTGTATTTACTTATATTTTTTTGATACAATGTAAAGTAATATAATGGGGTGTAATGTAATGTTATTTGTATTTTCAAAATTAAAATTAAGAAAGTGGAAAAAATTAAGTCCTGATAAAAGGTATAATGTTTTAATGGCAATTGAAAAAAAAGTTGCTTCGTGGCTCGGTATTAAACCTTTAAAACTTGAAATAAAAGTAGATGGCGACCATTGGAATTGTTTTGGTGCATTTACAACAAATGGGGGAACTCAAAAAATTATTATAAATGAAAACCTTTTACATGAACAAAGGTATCGTTTCCATGCGCTTGAAACTATTGCTCATGAAACTCGCCACGCATACCAATATTCGCTTATTTCAAGAGATTTAAAGTGGTATGAGTTTACTGCTAAAAAATGGAAGAGAAACTGGTTTGGTTATTTTTCATCATCAACTGATAATTTGATGTATAACAACCAATCAGTAGAAAGAGATGCTCAGAAATATTCGCTTAAAATATTGAAAAAATACAGAGGTAAGTATAATGGTGAAAAGGATTACCGTGATACTTATGATGCAGTTTTATATAGATATGAGCAAGCAGATATTAACGCTAGAAAAGAATATGGTATTTTTTACAAGCAAAAGATTGAAAGAAATATCAAAAAGAACTCTAAAAATAAAGGTTATTAATTCTTTGTTTTTAAGTATAACATAATAGGTAGTTGGTTAATAATGGAAGAAAAGTTATTATGTAAAGATTGTGATAATGAATTAATAAAAGATTTATCAGTAGAATTGGTAGAAGCAGGTTATAAAGATGGAGAGTATTACTTTAAAAGTAGTGATTACCGTTGCCCATTTTTTAAAATTTCAAAACCTTTTAAAAAAGAGAGTGAAATTGATCCTGAAATACAATATATTTTTATTGATGTTGGTTATAACGAGTATACAATTTCTTTTCATATTCATCATGAACATATTTCTTCAGTAAAAAGAACTGTTGATTTGGTAAATAAAATTTTTAATGGGGAAGTTGTAGATGTTGCACTTGTTCATTATGGCAGGGTTGCAAGCACATTTGCTGTAAATACAGGCGACCCTAAAAAAAATATTGAAGTATTGAGTAAAAATTTGAGTATTTATGAGGGGTATTTTTTAAGCGAGGCTTTAGGAATGTATCATATGCATTATAACTCTGGTTTCTCATATCCATATGTTCTTAAAATTGAAAGAACAGATAAATTTAATCTTGGAAATTTTAATAGTTATTTTTCATCTGATGTATTTGCAGAGCATGTTGAATATTATATTAATAAGTAAGTATAAAGCACTCTTTTTTTGAGTGTTTTTTTATATATTTTATATCTAAAATTTACAAAATAAAGTTAATAAAGAATTCTAACACCTATTGATTTTTTTTATATGGTATGATATAATGCTATTAACATAGGAGGATATTAGTATGTTTTTACTTAGCTTGCAATTAGGTGTTGGCTGGATTATAGCTATGGTGGTTGTTGCTATTGTATTAATTGCAACAATGGTTGTTATGCTTATTTTAGTTCCATTTAAACTTTGGTTCCGTGCCTTAGTGTCATCTGCTCATGTTTCTATGGCTAAACTTATTGGTATGAAGATGAGAAAGGTTGATTGTCAACTCATTACTCTTAACTATATTACGGTTAGAAAAGCCGGTTTAAAAATGACTATTGATGAACTTGAAACTCACTATCTTACAGGTGGTAATGTTGAGAGAGTTGTTAAGGCGCTCGTTGCCTCTTATTCTGCAAATATTGACCTTTCAGTTCAAAAGGCTAAGGCTATTGACCTTGCAGGTAGAGATATATATGAAGCGGTAAAAAATACAGTTATCCCAAAGATTATTGAAACACCTGAAATTTCAGCCGTTGCTAAAGATGGTATTGAACTTATCGTTAAGGCGAAAGTTACAGTTATCTCAAATATGCTTATGCAAATTTCCGGTGCTGGTGAAGATACTATTATTGCGAGAGTTGGTGAAGGTATCGTTACTACCGTAGGTTCAACTGATTCACATAAAATGATTCTTGAAAGTCCTGAACTTATTTCTTCAACTGTTCTTGAAAAGGGTCTTGATCGTGGAACAGCATTTTATATTCAATCACTTGATATTGCTGATATCGACGTAGGTAGAAACATTGATGCCGAACTTAATATCGCTAAAGCGGAAGCAGAAAAGAGAATTGCTCAATCTAAAGCGGAAGAAAGAAAGAGTATGGCTATCGCTGCTGAAAACGAAATGAAGGCGAGAGTTCAAGAAATGAGAGCAGAAGTTATTAGGGCAGAAGCAGAAGTTCCTAAGGCTCTTGCTAAAGCACTTACATCTGGTAATATTTCAGTTAATGATTATTATGAAATGCAAAATGTTCAAGCAGATACTGCTATGAGAAAATCATTAAGCAGAGTAGAGGAAGAAAAAGTTGAAAGACTTACATCACCATCAAGAAGAGAAAATGCTGCACAAGCAAGAGCACAAGCACAAATGCCACCATTTGGAGGTTCTTCATCTTATGGTGGAACACCACCTTATGCTCCACAACAACCATTTAATAATCCTGTAACTCAAAGTTACAATAATAGTAGTAATCAATCTTATAGCCCTCCACTTAGTCCACTCGCTGCTAGATTTGCAAGTCTTGCTGCTTCACAAAATCAAAAGAAAGGAACAACAGACGATACAAAGAAATAATAAGGAGGTTTTGATATAATGATTAATTTTATTCAAAATAATCCTTTCGTGGCTATTTTAAGTGCAACTGGTATAGTTGCACTCCTTTTGTTGTTTATTTTTCTTAGAATTAGCAAAAAAAATGATGCACAATTAAAAAAGATTAGAAAAGCAAAAAAAGAGGCTCAAGCACCTAAAGTTGAACAAGCTATAAAAAAGGAAGCACCTAAGTTTCAACCAAAGGTTGTTACTACATCTGAAACTAATTGGACAGAATCTTATGTAAAAAAGAGAAGAAAATTAGAATCTTTTATCGATACTTCCGAAGAAGATGATGAGAAAGAAAAAAAGAAAAAAGAGAAGAAATTTTCAAAGTCTAAATTTAATGGAGTTTTTGTTTTTAAAAGAACTACAAAAAGATGTGATATGCCAGACTATGCAAGAAGAAAAGAAGAAAAAGACCTTCTTGGAAGAATGGAGTTTGTAAAATCAGGAAAAACTGTTTCAAGACTTGCTAAAAGACAACAAATGCTTCAAGTTCCTGTTCCAAAACCTGTTGAACCAGAACCTGTGGTTATTCAAGAACCTGTTAAAACTGAGCAAGAAATTAAAGAAGAAGAAAGAAAAAATAAGTATTCAAAATACTTTAATAAAGAGAGAAGATTATCAAGATATATTAATTCGGGTGATTATGACTCACTCTTTTCATCACATATTTCAGATGCTTATATGAATATTGATATGGATAGGCACCTCCGCTTAGACTATAAATTTAATAAGAGACTTTTTGATAGAGCGGCTAGAACTATTTCTTATGGTGAAATTAAGATTAATGACGATAAAAACCTTTCAGAAAAAGCATACAGAAAATCTTGGCTTAAACAAAGAAGAAGAGAAGAAAGAAGTATGTTTATGAACGAGGGTAATGATTATTTACCTGACTTTTTAGATGAAGAAATCTTAAAAGATGAAATAGATGATGAGTATATTGATGACTATTATAATGAAGATATGGAAGGTTATGATATTAGAGCAGGTGTTGACCTTGCACCAAAGAACCTTCTTGCAGTAGATTCTATTTTATATAGAAAAAATAATTATAGAAGAGGTCCTGCTAGACAAAATAGAAATAGCAGAAATACTACTGGTGGAAGAAAATAGTTATACTAATTATTTCATTTTAAATTTTTAAACGGTATTGACTTTAACTATTAGATATGTTAAAATTTATATTAATAGAAAGACTATCATTTGTTAAAATTTATATAAATTATTTAATTAAAGGAGAATAAAAATGGCAAGAATTATTGATAAGAAAATCAATAAAGAAATCGATAGTGGTTTAGGTTTAAATTATGCAACAGGTGTTGAACAAAATGGTTATGAATTACCAAGTTTTAAGTTAAATGAAAGAGGTGAATACGAATATGCAGGAACACAAGTAATTCATTCACTTGGTGAATATACTGAGTATATGAAAAAGTATTCTGCAATTGCTAATTATATAAAACAACATTATAGTTCAGTTATTTCAAGAATTTATAAGAATTCTTTAAACTCTTTAATTGCTTCAAAGGGTAGATATAACTTAAATAAGAATAAATATTCATTACTTTCTAAGACAGAAAAAACTTTTGGTATTAGCAACATTTCAACTGAAACAACTCAAAATTATGAAAATATGCTTAACTATGTAACAAAGGCTGCATATAAAACTAGAAGATTAAAGCCAAACACTCAAATAGTTTCTATTTTACAAAATGCTGAACATTCATTTACTGATAGAGATAGATTCTATGTTTTACCACAAATCAATGATAATGGTGTTGTTTTAAAACAAAAGAAAAATAATAGTAATATGCTTGAAGCACAATTTGAATTAGTTTCTGAAGCAGATGCTAAGGCTATTGAAAATTATATGCTTGAAACAGCAAATTCTTTAGATAGAAAAACTGCTGAAAGTGTAAAATCACAAATTGTTAAAGTTTTCAACTCTGCTAAAAAAGCAGGTAATAATATGAAAGATGGCGTTAATTCATCAATGATTAATGAATTAACAGAACTTACAGCAAATTTAGTTGACTTAGTAGGTGTTGACCTTTCTAGTTTTGAAAAGAAAGCTCGTGGCAATAGTTTAGAACATACTGAACAAACAACTGTTGATCCAACAGGTCAAACTGAAGTTTCATCAAAAAATCCTGTTAATGAAGTTGAACATGTAAATTCTGCTAATGAAATTTTAATTAGAGGAATTTATAAAGCATCTCCTGCTGTTGAAGGCGATGTTCTTGTAACAAAAATTACACCAGATGGTTCAAAATTCTCAATTACCTTTGATGGTAATAAGTTATTTGTTAGCACATCAAATGAAAAGCAAGATGAAGTAGATGGCCCACAAATGATGTAATTTATAATTAATACAAAACAAAAAGGTATATGCATTTTTGCATATATCTTTTTTTTATATTATGAAAAAAATCTATTAATAAGTATTAAATAATTATACATAAAACCTTGTTTAAGAAACATACTATTAGCAGGAGAGTTTTATGAAAAAGATTTTTGGATTATTGCTTATTTGTCTTATGACATTTTCTTTTATTGCTTGTGAATGTAAGGGTTGTAAGGAAATTGAACTTATGGGAGCAGGTGATAGAATACACGGAACATATACTTTTGCAAATGTTGGTGTGAAGATAAAAGAATTAGATGATGATACTTATGAAATTAGTGGAAGTGTTGAAAAATTAGATAGCAAGGAAGTTAAAGAGGAGTTTAAAATTTCTGATAGCGTTACTCATATTGTTGCGATTAAACTTACTGCTATTGATACTGATGTTGATACAAAAAATGTAAAAATAACTGTTGATGGTAATGAGGCTTATGATGCAGAGCATTTAAACGGCTCAGATTATACATTTATTATTTTAGAGGATAAGACTTATACCACGACAACTATTAAAGAAA
>JAFTMY010000089.1 GCA_017452165.1 Clostridia bacterium
TCTACTATATCAGTGACTATTATAATTTTGCAACATTTTTTGGTGATTCAAAAATTTCTAATGTAGTTTTACTTGAAGATTATGAAACATCTATTCCAAAAGATTATTTTAAAGATAATGCACAAATTAAGTCATTTGTAATGAGTGATGATATTGTTACAGTTGGTGCAAATGCTTTTGTAAATTGCACAAATCTTGAAACAATTGTTTTATCAAAATCTCTTGAACTTGAAAACTTTAAGATTGATAATTTTAAGGGTAGTAAGTGGTTTAATAATTTAGCAGATATTTTAGTAATTGAAAATACAGTTGTTTATATCCCTGCAAATGATAATTTAAAAAATGTTGTAATTCCTGAAGGTGTAGAGGTAATTGTATCGGCTGTTGCTTTAAAAAATAAAAAGATTCAAACACTCTCTCTTCCTTCTTCTCTATTAGTTATTAATAAAGACGCCTTTAAAGGTTGTTCTAATCTTAAAACTATTAATTTTGCTGCTAACTCAAAATTGGAAGTTATTGATTCTTCAGCATTTGAAAATTGCTCTAAATTAAATAAAGTTTCTTTTGTTAATTGTCAAAATTTAACAACTCTTGGTAAAAATGCATTTTTTAATTGTGGAAATGATGAATCATTTGAACTTGAAATTCCAAGTTCGTTAACTTCAATTGGTGAAGGTGCGTTTGCAGGATTTGACATTAGTGGTTTTGTTTCAAATAATTTAATTTATCAAGTAGATGAATTTGGTAACTTATATGAAAGTGATGAAAATGGTCAAAAGATTACTTTAATTTACTTTGTAAACGAATATAAATCAGAAATTTTTGTTTTACCAACAAGTGTTACTAAAATTTCTTCTTATGCATTTATGAAAAATCAAGGTTTATATTACCTATATATTTCATCAGATGTTTCTCTTTCTTCAAATGCAATATATGATTGTATGTTTGTAATTTTGTATAAAGATTCAATAAATATTACAGGAATTGAACAATATGAGGAAATGGGAATATGTAAGATATTATCGTTGATGGATAATTCGCTTTATAAGTTTAATGATAGCGATGATAATTATACTATTTATGACATAACATTTAATGAAGAATTGTATGATGAAAATGGTTATTTAACAATTAATGATGGTTATTACTATATTGTTGAAAATGAAATGACATTTATGCTTTACATATCAAGTGGTTCATTAATTTACGTAAAAAATATGACTGGAATAATTGTATAAAACCATAAAATTAAAAAATATTTCATAAAAAATTAAAAAAAGTGCAAATTTTTGCACTTTTTTTTGATTTTGTTAAGGGAATTTGATTTTGGTTGCGAAATATATTAGTGTATGCAAAATTAATGCAAATTATACATAAAGGAGGAAAAATGGAAAAAGAAAGTTTTGATGATTTTATAAAAGAATTAAAACAACGTAATGACCTTGTTTCTGTTGCCTCTAGATATGTTCAATTAGAAAGAAAAGGTAGGTATTATTGGTGTAGGTGTCCATTTCATGGTGAAAAAACAGCATCGCTAAGCATTAACGATATTGATGGTATGTTTTATTGTTTTGGTTGTCATGTTGGTGGGACTGTAATTCATTTTGTTCAACAAATGGAATCATTGACATTTATTGAGGCAGTAAAACTTCTTGCTGAATGGGCAAATATGGAAATTCCTGAATCGTTTTCTGGAAACAATGGTAAAAATATTGAAAATGCTAAAAAAAGACGTGATAGATTATTATCATTAATGAAAGATACAGCAAAACATTATCATAGTAATCTTTCTAAACCTACTGCAAAACTCGCAGTTCAGTATATGAATAATAGAAAACTTGATGATGGATTATCAACAAAATTTGGATTAGGTTATTCTGATGGTTATAATGAATTAAGTGATTATTTGAAAACTTTAGGATATACAGAACAAGAAATGTTGTCTGCTGGTGTGCTAAAGAAAAAAGATAACAGAGTTTATGATCCACTTGCCAATAGACTTATTTTTCCAATTATAGATATTTATGGTAATGTAATTGCTTTTGGTGGTAGAACTCTTGACCCTCACCCTGATTTTGCTAAATATCTTAATACTGCTGATACAGAACTTTTTAATAAAAGAAATACACTTTATGGTATTAATTATCTTAAAAAACAAAAGCAACACGGACCAATTCCTTATATCATTGTTGTTGAAGGGTATATGGATACTATTTCGCTCCATAAAGCAGGTTTTACAACAACTATTGCTAGTATGGGAACGGCTCTTACTCAAGAACAAGCAAAAATGATAAAAAGGTTTGTTGATAAGGTTTATATTTGTTATGATGGTGATGCTCCAGGTCAATCTGCTACAATAAGAGGTTTGGATATTTTAAAAGATAATGGTCTTGATGTTATGGTTGTTCAACTACCTGATGGATATGACCCTGATGATGTTATTAAGAATTTTGGAAATGAAGGCTACCAAAAAATCCTTGATAAGTCTCTTCCATTAACTGAGTTTAAAATTAAGTTTTTAAAGACGAAATTTGACCTTAAAAATGTTGATGGTAGGGCTAAATATCTAAGTGAAGTAATTGATGTTTTAGTTCAAGTAAAAAATGATGTTGAAAGAGAAGCATATGTTCCAATGGTTGGAGAAATTGCTTCAATAAATGTAGATTTTATAAAACAAGAAATTATAAAAAAATTAGATGGTAAATCTGTTGAAAATGAAATAGAAAATAAACTAAAAAAAGTTGTAAAAACTACTATAAAAACAGATGAAAATGATGAAAATAATGGAAAACAGAAAGCAATAATTAAAGCAGAAAAATATATTTTATATTCACTTATCCATAGTAAACCTTTTGCACATTTTAAGACGGATATTTCTTATTTGTTTTCAGGAAAAAGGGTATATATTTATAACCTTATTATGCTGAAAAAAAATGATTATATGGATAGTGAATTAATTGAAAATGTATTTAATGAATATGGCGATGAAGATAAGTCTATTATTGCTGATATTATTAACTATGGTGCTGAATCTTCTGAAAGTGAAGAAAATGAAAAAAAATACTTTATTGATTGTGTGCTTAAGGTTTATGTGAATTATTTAAATGAAAAATTAAAATTATTGTCTGATGAATATACTGCAGAAATTGATAACATAAAAAGAAAAGAAATTAGTGAAAAAATGAAAGATATTTCACTAAAATTAAAAAACAAAAATTTGGAGGAATTATGAATAGAAAAGAGAGAATTTATTTAGAAGTAGAAAAAATTATTGAACTTGGTAAGAAAAATGGCTCAATTTCAATGGAAGTTGTTACTGAAAAATTTGAAAAGTTAACACCTGATGAAATTGAAGAAGTTTTAAAGAAAATTTCAGATTCTGGAATAAAAATCAATGAAGATGTTGAAATTCCTGAAGATGATGAGGAAATGGAAAAACTCATTTCTCAAGTTTATGTAGATGACCCAGTAAAAATGTATCTTAAAGATATTGGTAAAGTTCCTCTTTTAACACAAGACCAAGAAGTTGAACTTGCTAAAAGAATGGCAGAGGGTGATGAAGATGCTAAAAGACAACTTTCTGAATCAAACCTTAGATTAGTTGTTTCTATTGCTAAAAAGTATGTTGGTCGTGGAATGCTTTTTCTTGATTTAATTCAAGAAGGTAACTTTGGTCTTATGAAAGCAGTTGAAAAATTTGATTATACAAAAGGTTTTAAATTTTCAACTTACTCAACTTGGTGGATTCGTCAATCAATTACAAGAGCGATTGCAGACCAAGCAAGAACTATTCGTATTCCTGTTCATATGTTTGAAACTATTAACAAACAAAAGAAAGTAACTAGAGATTTATTTCAAGAATTTGGAAGAGAACCAACAATTGAAGAAATTTCTATGAAAATGGGTATTCCAGTTGAAAAAGTTATTGAAATTCAAAAAATATCTCAAGATACAGTTTCTCTTGATACTCCAGTTGGTGAAGAAGAAGATTCAACACTTGGAACATTTATTCAAGATGAAAATGCTATTTCTCCTGCAGAATCTGCATCTCTTATGATGCTTAAAGAACAACTTATGGAGGTTTTAGCAACACTTACACCAAGAGAACAAAAGGTTATTATGCTTCGTTATGGTATTCAAGATGGACATGCTAGAACACTTGAAGATGTAGGTAAAGAGTTTAGCGTTACTAGAGAACGTATAAGACAAATTGAGGCAAAGGCGCTTAAAAAATTAAGACAACCTTCAAGAAGTAAAAAACTTAGAGATTATGTTGACGGAACACTTCCAAGTGATTCTAATAGAGACTCAAAATAATGAAAACATACAAAAGAATAGACAAGATTTGTGGTGCTGTTTCAAATGCATCTAAGATTTTTAATAAAAAAATAATTGTTGCAGATATTGGAACGGACCACGGTTATGTTGCTGAAAAATTATCAAAGTATGAAAATATAGAAAAAGTTATTGCAACTGATATAAGTGAAAAGAGTTTAAATAAACTAAATTTGCTTATAAAATTAAACAAGTTAAATAAGATTGAAACAAGTGTTGGAGATGGTTTAATTCCTGTTGAAAAGGCTGATATCTGTGTTATTGCTGGTATGGGTGGTCTAGAAATTACAAAAATTATTGATAACCAAAATGTTATTAATAATAAACAAAAAAAATGTAATATTTTTGTGCTTCAACCTGCTCAAAATATTGTTGAACTTAGGCTTTGGGCGATTAATCATCATTATAAAATTATAGATGATTTTACGTTTGAAGATGCTGAAAGATTTTATTCAGTTTTAGTAATAAATGTGTCTAAATTTGAATTAAATCGAAAATCAATTTTTAATTTATGGCTTGGTAAATATTGTAAAAAAGATGAAGATTTTATTAAATTTATACATTATTTAGATGAGTATTTATCTTTTATGAATAATGTTTCTAGGGCTCGACTTAAACAAGATAAAATACTTTCTCAAAAGTATAAATTAAGAAAATTAATTAAGAAATATTTAAATAAATAGGAGAATTCTTATGCTTAAAAAAATATTAGAATATCAAAAAGAAGAGCAAGTAAAAATTGCTTTAGAAAAAGAACTTTCAACCTCAAAAGATAGAGAAATTGCTACAAAGTTGAAACAGATTTTACAAAATCAACAATCAGACCTTATTTCTCTTGAGGAAAATGCTAAAAAGTATAATGAACTTTTCAATAATGCAGTAAAAAAATATGAAGAGTATATGGAAAAACTTGCTAAACTTGAGGAAGAACTTAAAAATGCTGATATTGAAAAAAGTGAACTTTATGAAAAAATGTTTAAAGATTTTGTTAAGGTTGGCGAAAGTTTAGAAAAAAATATTAAAGCAATCTATCTTGAAATTCAAAAAATTAATAAAAGTTATGAGGAAATTATTGTAAAATCTCAAGAACATAGAGCAACATTTGATAAACATAGTAAAATTTATAAGACTTTAAAGCAAGATAGAGAACCAAAGATTCAAAATTCAAAAGATAAACTTGCAGAATTTGAAAA